>DASSLH010000139.1:0-8670 GCA_035689625.1 Candidatus Methylomirabilota bacterium
CACGACTACGGCGGGCATCGCGCCCGGGCGCTGGAGCTGGTCAAGCAGGCGCAGGCCGAGGTGCAGGAGGCGCTGGCCTGGGCGCAGGCGCACCCCGACGAGTTCAAGGACGAGAAGAAGTAGGACGCCGCCGCTCCTCCCACTCGTCCAGCGTCTTCGGCCAGTCGGAGTGCAGCAGCCGCGACAGCGAGCGGTCGGCCAGCATCCGGCCGCCGGTCTGGCAGCGCGCGCAGTAGTTGGTCTCGTTCTCGGCGTAGACGATGCGCTGCACCGGGGCGCCGCAATCGGGACACGGCTTGCCGTAGCGCCCGTGCACCGCCATGTCCGGCCGGAACGCCGTGACGTTGTCCGGGAAGCCCTCGCCGGTCTCCTGCCGCAGCCGCTCGATCCACTCGCGCAGCACGCTCCGCGTCGCCTCCCACAGCCGCGCGATCTCCGCGTCGCCGAGCGCCTGCGTCTGCTTGACGGGCGACAGCCGCGCGCGGTGCAGGATCTCGTCGGAGTAGGCGTTGCCGATGCCGCTGAACACGCGGGGGTCGGTCAGCGTGCGCTTGAGCGTGTGGTTCTCGGCGACCAGCGCCGCCGTGAACGCGGCGAGGTCGGCGTCGAGCGCCTCGATCCCGCCCGGGTCGAGCGCGCGCAGCGCCGCCTCGCCGCGCACGACCTCCAGCGAGGCGCGCCGCTTGGTGCCGGCCTCGGTCATCAGCAGCGTGCCCGTCGAGAAGTCGAACGCGGCCAGGCCGATCTTGCCCGGCGGCCGGGCGCCGGCCGGGCGCCAGTGCAGCCGGCCGGCGATCATGAGGTGCAGCACGAGAAACAGCTCGTGCTCGAGCGCGATCACCAGCCGCTTGCCGAGGCGGCGCAGGCCGACGACGCGCTTGCCGATCGTCGCGCTCAGCGGCGGATCGACCGAGCGCAGCAGGAACGGCGTGAGCAGTCGCACGCGCTGCAGCGTGGCGCCGGCGATGCGGCGCTCCAGCGCCTCGAGGTACACGGTGACGTCGGGGAGCTCCGGCACGGCTAGGGCCGGATGAGCGCGAACACCAGCCGATCGATCGTCTGCCCGTCCTTGGTCACCGCCAGGCGCGCGCGGCTCTCCAGCGTGTACCCGGCCTTCTCGAGCACGCGCGCCGAGGCCGGGTTCCAGGCGAACACCTGCGCGTGCAGGCGGCACAGGTCGAACGTCGCGAACGCATACTCGGTGACCGCGCGCAGCGCCTCGGTGGCGATGCCGCGCCCCCAGTACGGCTCGCCCAGCCAGTAGCCGATCTCGGCCGAGCGGCGGAAGACGTCCCCGCCCACCTCGAGGCCGATGCCGCCGACGGCGGCGCCCTCGACGGCGATGGCGAAGTTGCGCGGTGGCGTCTCGGCGCTCGCCCGCGAGATCCAGTCGGTGGCGTCGGCCGCCGTGTACGGGTGGGGGAAGCGATCGCGCATGTTGCGCCACACGTTGCGGTTGTTGGCGTGACGAACCAGCGCGGCCTCGTCGCCCGCACGCCAGGGTCGCAGCGTGCAGCGCTCGAGCTTCAGCTCCATTCGCCGTCGGCTGCGGCTCGCACTTCCACGATCACGGGCTCGCCTCGCCGTCGGCTGCGGCTCGCACTTCCACCTGGACGCGCGCCTCGAAGGTGGCCTGGCCGCCGGAGAAGCCGAAGGTGTCGACGGCGGCGTCGGGGATCGCGGCAGCGCCGTCGGTGAGGTCGTTGAGGCCGAGCCAGCCGTCGTGCATCCAGACGGTGCCGGCGGGCACGCGCGGCGTGACGTGTGCGCGCGCGCGCATCGCGCCGCGGGCGTTGACGATCCGGATTGCGGCGCCGTCGGCGACGCCGCGGGGCGCCGCGTCGGCCGGCGAGATCCAGAGCGCCGGCCCGGGATCGGCCTTGGCCAGCGTGGGCAGCGCGCGGCCGTGATCGTAGAAGGCGTGGAAGTGCGTCAGCGTGCGGCCCTGGCGCAGCGCCAGCGGATAGGCCGACGACGCGGGCGCCGGCACGTGCACGGGCAGGGGTGGCAGCCCCAGCTCGGCGGCGCGCGTCGAGACGAGCTCGATCTTGCCCGATGGCGTCGGGAAGGTGAGGTCGGGATGGGCGACGTGCGAGATCGTCAGCGCGCGCAGGCCGCCCTCGGCGGCCAGCGCCGCCACGCTGGCGTGGCCGGTCGCCGGATGATCGAGGATCGCGTCGAGCGCGCCGGTGTCGCTCGCCCACGGAAAGAAGTCGTTCACGCCCAGCCGCCGCGCCAGCTGGCGCAGCACCCAGACGATCGGTCGCGTCTCGCCGGGCGCCTCGAGGATCTTCGGCATGAGATAGAGGTGCGTGTTCGTGCTCTTGCAGCCGGTCTCCTCCAGCCAGGCGGTGGCCGGCAGCACGACGTCGGCGAAGCGCCGCGCGGTGTCGTTGAGGAACAGGTCGTAGGTGACGACCAGGTCCTGGCGCGCCAGCCCGTCGGCCACGCGCCCGGCCTCGGCGAAGGAGGACAGCATGTCGGTGCCGAACAGCAGCATGGCGCGCAGGCGGCCGTCGTTCATCGCCTCGGTGATGCGCGCCATCTGGTTCGGGATCCACCGGCCAGGGCCGCGCCGCTCCTCGGCCGCGATGCTCGCCAGTCCCTGGCCGTGGGTGGCGGCGCCGTGCCGCGGGCCGAAGCCGCCGCCGGGGATGCCGACGTTGCCGGTCAGGGCGGGCAGGCAGCCGATGGCGCGGCCGGCCGTCCAGCCGTTGGCGCCCTTGTGCATGCTGCTGCCGCCCAGCACGATCATCGCCGGCCGGGTGGCGGCGTAGCGCCGCGCCAGCGCGACGATGCGCGCGGCGGGCACGCCGGTGATCGCCGATGCCCACGCCGGCGTGTGCGAGGCGACGTGCGCGGCGAGCGCGTCGAAGCCGACCGTGTGCGCGTCCACGAATGCGCGGTCGCACAGCTTCTCGGTCACCAGCACGTGCATGAGGGCCAGCGCCAGCGCGGCGTCGGTGCCGGGCCGGACGACGAGCACCTCGTGGGACTGGGCGGCCGCCTCCGTCTCCCGCACGTCAATCGTCACCACGTGCGCGCCGCGCCGCCGGGCGGCCGCCAGGTGGCGCCCCGTGTTCGGCTGCGAGGCGAGGTTGGCACCCCACAGCACGACGAGCTGCGCGTGAGCGCCCATGTCCTCCTTGGTGTTGACCTCCAGGATGCCGGTGAGGCCCAGGCCGAAGCCGCCGAGCCCCCAGCAGATCATCGTGGGGTTCCACCACTGGCAGCCCCAGAGGTTGGCGAAGCGCCGCAGCAGGTGCGAGGCCACGCGCGTGCCGTAGTTGTTGGCGAACAGCCCGTGCCCGGACCAGGCGCCGACGGCCTCGGCGCCGGCCGCCCGCAGGCGCGCGCTGACGAGGTCGAGCGCCTCGTCCCACGAGGCGCGCTGCCAGTGCTGGCGGTCGCGGCGCGCGCGCACCATCGGGTACAGCAGCCGAAGCGGGTTGCCGATGATCTCGCGCGAGGCCTGGCCGCGCACGCAGAGGAAGCCCTGGCTGTCGGGATTGTCGGGATCGCCGGCGACGCCGGCGAGGCGGCCGTCCTCGACGTCCACGAGCATGCCGCACAGCGTGGGGTGGCAGTTCATCGGGCACATCGTGCGCAAGCGGGGCATGGCGCGGTACAGTCTCTCGCATGGACCCGACCGGGATCAAGGCGTTGACGTTCGACGTGTTCGGCACCGTGGTGGACTGGCGCCGCAGCCTGATCCGCGAGGGCGAGGTCGCGGCGCGCCTGGGGTGCTGAGCCCCCTCGTCGGCTGCATCGCCGGCCTCGCCCTCGCCGCCGGCGTGCTGGCGCGCAATCCCGGCGGCCGCGCCCATCGCGCGTTCGCCGGCTTCGCGGCGACGCTGGCCGTGTGGTGCGTCGCGGTCTACCAGTTTCGCGCCGCGCCGGATGCCGACGCCGCCCAGCGCTGGCAGCTGCTCGTCTACGCCACGCTGTTCGTGAGCCCGGCGCTGTTCTACCACCTGGCGCACGCCGTGGCCGGCCTGCCCGACCGCGCCGACGCCGTCGTCGTGTACGTCGTCTCGCTCGCGGCGCTGCTGGCGGCGGCCACGCGCTTCGACCTCGTCGTGCGCGGGGTGACGCACACGCCGGCCGGCTGGGTGCCGCTGGGCGGGCCGCTGGCGGCGCTCTGGTTCTTCGTCGCCGTGCTCATCACGCTGCTCACGTTCGTCCCGCTGGGGCGCGGCCTGCGCCGCGCGCCCCGCCGGCGGCCGCTGGCGCTGCTGGCAGTGGCCACCGTGATCCGCCTGCTGGCGCCGCTGGTGGTCTTCGGCAGCGTGCTGCTGGCCGCCCGCGGCGTGATCACGCGGCCGCCCCCGCCGATCGCGGTGGAGACGTCGCTGCTCGTCGCCGCCCTGGCCGCCGTCGCGACGCTGGACACCGGGTCGTAGAATCTGCCAATGGACGCTTACCGGGCGGTGGTCGACAAGCGGGACCAGCGCGCGTTCCTCCCGCGGCCGATCGCCGAGGACGCCCTGCGCCGGATCTTGCAATCCGGCCGGATGACCGGCAGCTCGAAGAACCGCGAGCCCAACCGCTTCGTGCTCGTGCGCGACCGCGCGCGGGTGGCGGCCATCGCCGCGCTGGGGCGCCAGGCCCGCTGGGTCGCCGATGCCGCCGCCGTCGTCGTGTTCGTGCAGACGGATCGCCACGAGTTCGACGCCGGCCGCTGCGCGCAGAACATGATGGTGGCCGCCTGGGGGGAGGGCATCGGCTCCTGCCCGGCCCACGTGGACGAGGCGCAGCTGGGCGCGCTGCTCGGCGTGCCGGCCGACCTGCACGTCAACCGCCTCGTCGCCTTCGGCTACATCGATCCCGCGCGAGTGGCGCCGCCGAAGAGCGTGGCGCGCCGGCGGCGGCCGCTCGACGAGCTGGTCCATCTGGAGAAATGGTGAGGACGCGATGACCACGACGATCACCGGTCCCACGCCCGCGCTGCTCGACGCCATCAACGCCGCGTTCAACAGCCGCGACGTGGATCGCATCATGGAGTTCTTCGCCGAGGACTGCACGTTCCTGATGGCGCGCGGCCCCGAGCCCGAGGGCCGCCGCGTGCGCGGCAAGGCCGCCGTGCGCAAGGTCCTCGCCGATCGCTTCAAGGTCATCCGCGACATGCGCTGGGACCACGTGGACCGCGTCATCGCCGGCTCGCGCGCCGTCACGGTCTGGATGGTGACCGGGCGCGGCGACGACGGCGAGGTGCTGAACTACCGCGGCTGCGACGTCTACGAGTTCCGCGGCGACAAGATCCTCAACAAGGACACGTACTGGAAGCTGGTGGAGAGGGCTGACCGGCTTTGATTCGTCTCGCGCGGTGCGGTGACAGCGGTGGGGGCACGGCCGGCGCGCGGGCGGGCCGGCGTGGCTCGCCTGTCGCCGTAACTCGCGCCGTGCACGGCGCGCTCGACCCCCCTGGCCCCCGAGGGGGGTGTCGCCGGGCAGCCGAATCGTGGGTGGCTCGCGAGCCGTGCGCGGCGCTCGAACGGCGACGACGGCTCGCCACGACGGCCCGCCCGCGCGCCGGCCGTGCCCCCACCGCCGTCGCCGCATCGCCGACGGCGTTTTTCCCGGAGCGCTTCTAGATGCCGAAGCCTGTTCCGCCGGTCGCCAAGAAGGTTCCCACGGTCGTCGAGATTCATGGCGACGTGCTGCGCGACGACTACGCGTGGCTGCGGGAAAAGGATGCGCCGGACGTCGTCGCGTATCTGCAGGCGGAGAACGCGTATGCGGAGGCGCTGACGAAGCCGGCGGCGGCGTTCGAGGAGTCGCTCTACCGGGAGATGCTGGCGCGGATCAAGGAGGACGATCAGAGTGTCCCGTATCCCTTCGGCGGGTGGCTGTACTACTCGCGGACGGAGACGGGCAAGCAGTATCCGATCCACTGTCGCAAGCGGGCGGCCGACGCCCCCGAGCACGTCACCCTCGACCTCAATGCGCTGGCGGTGGGGCACCCGTTCCTCTCGCTCGGCGTGTACGCGGTCAGCGACGACGGCCGCTGGCTGGCCTACACCGCGGACTTCACGGGCTCTCGCGACTACACGCTGTTCGTCAAGGACCTGACGACGGGCGCGCTGGCACCCGACCGCATCGAGAAGGTCTCCTCGCTCGCGTGGGCGGCCGACTCCGCCACGCTCTTCTACGTCGCCGAGGACGACGCCAAGCGGCCGTACCGGCTGTGGCGCCACACGCTGGGCGCGCCGGTCGCCGGCGACACCTTCCTCTACGAGGAGGCCGACGCGCTCTTCCGGCTCGGCGTCTGGCGCTCGCGCAGCCGCGCGCTGCTCTTCGCCGGCTCCGGCAGCTTCACGACCACGGAGATCCGCTGGCTGCCGGCCGCCGAGCCGACCGCGACCTGGCACCTGATCCTGCCGCGCCAGCACGAGCACGAGTATTCGGTGGATCACGGCGTCACGGCCGGCGGCGACCTGTTCTACATCCGCACCAACGCCGGCGGCCGCCGCAACTTCCGCCTCGTGACGGCGCCGCTGGACGACCCGCGGCCGGAGCGCTGGCGCGAGCTGATCCCGCACCGCGACGACGTGATGCTGGAGGACGTGGACGTCTTCGCCGACTTCTTCGTCGCCCACGAGCGCGCCGAGGGCCTGATCCGGCTGCGGGTGACCGACGTCGCCAGCGGCGAGGCGCACGACGTCGCGTTCCCGGAGCCCGCCTACGAGGTGTCGGCCGACGTCAACGCGCAGTTCGAGGCGCGCGCCTACCGGCTGCGCTACCAGTCGTTCGTCACGCCGGCCTCGGTCTTCGACTACGACGTCGGATCGCGACGGCTGATCCTGCTGAAGCAGACGCCGGTGCTGGGCGGCTTCGACCCCGCGCGCTATCGCTCCGAGCGCATCCAGGCCATCGCGCCCGACGGCGCCCGCATCCCGATCTCGCTGGTGGCGCCCGTGAACGCGCCGCGCGACGGCTCCAGCCCATTGCTGCTGGCCGGCTACGGCGCCTACGGCATCCCGTACCCGGTGACGTTCGCCTCCAGCCGGCTCAGCCTGCTCGATCGCGGCGTGACGTTTGCCATCGCCCACGTGCGCGGCGGCGGCGAGCTCGGCAAGCGCTGGCACGACGAGGGCCGGATGCTGAACAAGCCCAACACGTTCACCGACTTCATCGCCGCTGCCGACGCGCTGGTGGCCGCCGGCTACACCGCGCGCGACCGGCTGGTGATCGAGGGCGGCAGCGCCGGCGGCCTGCTCATGGGCGCCGTGCTGAACCTGCGGCCCGACCTCGCCCGCGCCGCCGTGCTGCGGGTGCCGTTCGTGGACGTCATCAACACGATGCTCGACGAGTCGCTGCCGCTCACGGTCGGCGAGTTCGAGGAGTGGGGCAACCCCAAGGTCCCCGAGCAGTACGCCCGCCTGAAGACGTACTGCCCGTACACGAACCTGGCGGCTCGCCGCTACCCCGAGATCCTCGTGCGCACCTCCATCAACGACAGCCAGGTGATGTACTGGGAGCCAGCCAAGTGGGTGGCCAGGCTCCGCACGCTCAACCAGGGCGAGTGGCCGGTCGTGTTCAAGATCAACATGGCGGCCGGCCACGGCGGCTCCTCCGGCCGCTACGACGCCCTGCGCGAGACCGCCTTCGACTACACCTGGATCCTCGGCGTGCTAAGGTTGACCGTCCCATGAGCGAGGCCTTCGAGCTCGGCGCCGACTTCGCCCGTGCGCTCGACGCACGCGATCCACTGGCCCGCTTCCGCGACCGCTTCCACGCGCTGCCCGGCCGCGTCTACCTGCAGGCCAACGGCCTCGGACTCGCGTCGCACGAGGCCGAGCGCGCGGTGGAGGCGGCGGTGGCGGCGTGGAAGCAGCGCGCGCATCGCGGCTGGGAGGAGGGCGCCCAGCCCTGGCTGACGACGGCCGAGCGGCTCGGCGCGCTGGAGGCGCCGCTGGTCGGCGCCGCCGCCGACGAGGTGGTCGCCACCGGCACCACGACGCAGAACCTGCACGTGCTCATGGCGACGTTCTACCGGCCGGCCGGGCGCCGCACGAAGGTGCTGGCCGACGAGCTGAACTTTCCCTCCGACGTCTTCGCGCTGCAGAGCCAGGTACGGCTGCGAGGCCTCGATCCGGCCGAGCACCTCGTGCTGGTCAAGAGCCGCGACGGGCGGATGCTGGAGGAGGACGACATCGTCGCCGGCCTGACCGACGAGGTCGCGGTGGCGATGCTGCCCTCGGCGATCTACCGCAACGCCCAGCTGCTCGACGTCGCCCGTCTCACCCGGGCCGCCCACGAGCGTGGGATCCTGGCCGGCTTCGACCTCTCGCACTCCATCGGCGTCACGCCGCACGCGCTCGACGCCTGGGACGTCGACTTCGCGTTCTGGTGCGGCTACAAGTGGCTCAACGGCGGCCCCGGCGCGATCGGCGGGCTCTACGTCAACCGCCGCCACTTCGGGCGCGCGGCCGGCATGACGGGCTGGTTCGGTGTGGCGCCCGAGCGCCAGTTCGATCCCGACCTCGTCTACCAGCAGGCGCCGACGGCGCGCGCGTGGTGCCTGTCCACGCCCCACGTGTTCTCGGCGGCGGCGCTGGAGGGCGCCCTCGGCGTCATCCGCGAGGCCAGCATCGAGGCGATCCGCGCCAAGTCGCTCACCCAGACGCGCTACCTGCTGTTCCTGGCCGACCGCCTGCTGCTGGGCCC
>DASSLH010000140.1:0-2229 GCA_035689625.1 Candidatus Methylomirabilota bacterium
CGCCGCGGCCGGCGGCGCGCACGCCCACCGGCCAGAAGATCGGCCGCAACGATCCCAGCTTCTGCGGCTCCGGGAAGAAGTACAAGAAGTGCCACCTGCTGCAGCAGGGGGGCTGAGCCCCGCGTGAGCGACCGCAAGTACCGCCAGCGCGATTACCGCGGTGGGGGCTCGAGCGGCGGCGATCGTCGCGAGCCGCCGCCACCGCGCCCGCCCCAGGGCGGCGGCACGTTCGGCATCCTGAAATCGAAGCCGACCTCGCGCTGCGCCGAGTGCGGCGCCGTGCTGCCGATCACCGCCGATTCGCTCACGCAGTGCCCCGGCTGCCGCGCCGAGCTGCACGCCTGCCGGCAGTGCGCGCACTTCGAGCCCTCCCGCCGCTTCGAGTGCACGCAGCCGATCGTGGAGCGCATCGCCGACAAGCGCGCCAAGAACGACTGCCCGGCGTTTTCGCTGATGGTGACGGTCGAGCGCGACACCTCGGGCGGCTCCGTGCGCCCGGACGACGCCCGGAAGGCCTTCGGCAACCTCTTCAGGAAGTAGCCCCGACCGTCAAGGCCGCCTCGACATCTGGGGGCGGCCCCGGCCGGTCCCCCTACGGCTGGTGTTTTCTTTTTGGCGTTTGGGGGATGTCCGTGCAAAGATCGCCCATGCGCCTAGAGGCGATCTCTCTCCACGGCTTCAAGTCGTTCGCCGAGAAGACGGTCGTGAGGATCCTGCCCGGCATCACGGGCATCGTGGGACCCAACGGCTGCGGCAAGTCCAACATCAGCGAGGCCGTGCGGTGGGCGCTGGGCGAGCAGAGCGCCAAGTCGCTGCGCGGCCAGAAGATGGAAGACCTGATCTTCCACGGCAACGCCTCCCGCAAGGCCGTCGGCCTCGCCGAGGTGGAGCTGATGTTCTCCAACGACGGCACGCTGTCGGTGCCGTGGAGCGAGATCGGCGTCGCCCGCCGTCTGTACCGCACGGGCGAGAGCGAGTACCTGCTCAACAAGCAGCCGAGCCGGCTGCGCGACATCCTCGACCTCTTCGCCGGCACCGGCGCCAACCCGCGCGCCTACTCGGTGATGGACCAGGACAAGCTCAACCACGTCCTCACCGCCAAGCCCCACGAGCGGCGCGTGTTCATCGAGGAAGCGGCCGGCATCGCGCGCTACAAGCAGCAGCGCAACGAGACGCAGGGCAAGCTCGACGCCGCCCGCCAGAACCTCGTGCGGGTCCGCGACGTCATGGACGAGGTCCGCCGCCAGCTCGGCTCGCTGGAGCGCCAGGCGCGCAAGGCCCAGCAGTACAAGGCGCTGCAGGGCGAGCGCCGCGAGCTGGCGCTCGCGCTCGTGGCCGCCGACTTCGCCGGCCTCACCGCGCAGGCCGAGGCGCTGGCCCAGGAGCTCACGCGCCTGCGCGACGCCGAGCAGGGCGTGCGCTCGCGGCTGTCCGGCCTGGCCGCCCGCGAGGCCCAGCAGCGCGAGGTGCTGCAGGCGAGCGAGCATCGGCTGTCGGACCTGCGCCAGTCGGTGCAGAAGATCCAGGGCGAGCTCGAGCGGCTGCTGGAGCGGCGCGAGCAGATGGGCGTGCAGCTGCAGGAGCTGGCCGAGGAGGCCGCGCGCCTGGACGAGGAGCTGCGCGTCGCCCGCGAGCGCCTCGGCGGCATCCTCGGCGAGCGCGAGCGCGGCCGCGAGGGGCTCGGCGACGCCGAGCGGCTGGCGGTCGAGCGCGGCGCCCGCGTGGTCGAGCTGGAGGGCGAGGTCGAGCGCCACCGCGGCGGTCTGGCCGCCGAGCGCGACCGGCTGGAGGCGCTTCGCCTGGAGCAGGTGCGGGTGGCGGCCGAGCGCGTGGATCTCGTGCGGCAGGCCGGCGAGCTGCGCGAGCGGCAGACGCAGCTGGGCCGGCGCGGCGAGCGGCTGGCCCAGGAGCTGCGCGAGGCCCAGGCCGAGGCCGAGCGGCTCACCGGCCAGCGCGCGGCACTGGAGTCCGAGCGCGATCGCGCGGTGTCCGAGCTGACCTCGCTGGCGGCCGAGCGCGAGCGCCTGGCGCAGACGCTGACCGACCGCGAGAGCCGCCTGGCTGCGGTCGAGGCCACGCTCGCCCGGGCCCGGCTGGACCTCGCCGCGCGGCGCTCGAGCTACGACGCGGTCCACGAGCTGGAGCGGGCGCGCGAAGGCTACGGCGCCGGCGTTCGCGCCGTGTTCGAGGGGGACGCGCCAGCGCTGGCCGGCGGGGTCGGCACCGTTG
>DASSLH010000141.1:0-5485 GCA_035689625.1 Candidatus Methylomirabilota bacterium
CCCATGACCCGATTCGGGATCGCGCTGCCGTCCGGCGGCCCCGGCGGCGGCTCCATCGCGGCGACGACGCTGGCCGACGCCGCACGCGCCATCGAGGCGGCCGGCTTCACGAGCGCCTGGGCCTTCGACTCCATCGGCCGCGGCTGGCTGCACGCCGATCCGCTCACGGCGCTCGCCGTCGCCGCCACGGTCACGCGGGCGCTGGAGCTCGGTACCGGCGTGCTGCAGGTGCCGCTGCGCAACCCGGTCGAGCTCGCCCAGCGCGTGCTGACGACGCACCTCGTCGCCGGCGGCCGTCTGCTGCTCGGCGCCGGCGCCGGCTCGACCGCGACGGACTTCGAGGCGCTCGGCCTCGACTTCGCCGCGCGCTTCCGGCGGCTCGACGAGTCATTGGCGATCATGCGCCGGCTGTGGAAGGGCGAGCCCGTGAACGGCGCCTGCCTGGCGCCGGTGTGGCCGGCCGCGCTCGGTGGTCCGCCGGTGCTGATCGGCTCCTGGGCCGGCTCGAGCTGGATCGTGCGCGCCGCCCGCGAGTTCGACGGCTGGGTCGGCTCCGGCGCGCGCTCGAGCGCCCGGGCGCTGCGCGAGGGCATCGCGCGCTTCCGTGACGCCGGGGGCCGCCGCGCCATCGTCACCAACGTCCGCGTGGACCCGGACGCGGCGACGCCCAGCCCCGACGGCCCCGACGATCCGTTCGACCTGCGCTGTCCGCGCCCGGTCGCCCGTGAGCGGCTGCAGCAGCTCGTCGCGCTGGGCTACGACGACGTCGTGTTCGTGCCGCGGCGCTACGACGCCGGGTATCTCAAGGAGCTGCGCGAGCTGGCCGGCTGAGACAAGGAGACACCACGATGCCAGTGATCAAGGTCCGCGATCTCGCCTGGGGACGGCTGCGCTCGCCCGATCTCGACGCCGCCGAGGAGTTCCTGACCCACTTCGGCATGCTGCGGGCGGCGCGCACGCCGACGGCGCTCTACATGCGGGGCACCGGCGGCCACCATCACCTGCACGTGACCGAGAAGGGCGACCCGGCCTTCGTCGGCTTCGCCTACTACGCGGCGAGCGCCGACGACCTCGAGCGCGTGGCCAAGCTGCCGGGCGCGTCGGCCATCGAGACGCTCGACGAGCCGGGCGGCGGCCGCCGCGTGCGGCTGCGCGAGCCCAACGGCTACCAGGTCGAGGTCGTGCACGGCGTCGAGGCCGTGCCGCCGACGCCGGTGCCCGAGCAGCCGATGAACACGGGGCTGGAGCCGCTGCGGCGGGCCGGCCAGCTCATGCGCCTGCGCAAGTCGCCGACGCCGATCAAGCGCATCGGCCACGGCGTGCTCGGCACGCCGAAGGTGCGCGAGACCGTGCAGTGGTTTCGCGACACGCTCGGGTTCCTGGCCTCGGACGACGTCTACGCCGGCGACAAGAGCAACATCATCGGCTCGTTCAACCGCTGCGACCGCGGCGACGAGTACGTGGACCACCACACGCTGTTCTGCGTGCGCAACGAGCGCGCCGGGCTCAACCACATGTCCTTCGAGGTGCCCGACGTGGACGCGGTGCTCAAGGACCACGAGTACCTGGCGCGCCTGGGCAAGTACGAGCACATGTGGGGCGTGGGGCGCCACCTGCTCGGCAGCCAGGTCTACGACTACTGGGCGGACCCGTGGGGCCGCGTGCACGAGCGCTGGGCCGACACCGATCGCCTCAACGCGCGCAGTCCCGGCAACCTGCTTTCGGCCGAGGAGGGACTGGTCAGCCAGTGGGGCGAGGACCCGCCCGAGCGCTTCATCCGCCACGTGAGCGTGTAGCCATGGCGATCATCCGCGTCTACACGGGGTCCGACCACCGCTCGCACTTCGAGGAGATCACGCCGCGCTTCGAGCCCCGTGGCGATCAGTCCGAGACGGCCGAGCTGATTCCCGGCAGCGGCATCGTCGTGCGCCGCTTCGAGGCCAGACGCACGAATCCCTGGCATCACGCGCCCGGGCGCTACGCCGTGTTCACGCTCTCCGGCGCCGTGGACATCGAGATCGGCGACGGCACCGTCCGCCGGCTGGGCCCCGGCGACGTCCTGATCGCCGAGGATCTCACGGGGCAGGGGCACGCCACCCGCGAGGTGGGACCCCAGCCGCGCGTGTCCGTGTTCGTGCCGCTGGGCTGAGGAGCCGATCATGAGCGAGCTGGTTCTCTACGCGACCGAGGGCAAGGTGGGCATCGTCACGCTCAACCGGCCCGACAAGCTCAACGCCATCACGCCCGAGCTCAAGACGCTGCTCATCGAGACGTTCCATCGGGCCGACGCCGATCCGGCCACGAGCGTCGTCGTGCTGCGCGCCGAGGGGCGCTCGTTCAGCGCCGGCTACGACATCGGGCCGAGCCCGGCGCGCGCCGCCCGCCGCGGCAACGCACTGGCCTGGCACGAGTCGCTGACCGACGACGTGAAGCTGGAGCTCACGCCGTGGGACATGCGCAAGCCGGTCATCGCCTCCGTGCAGGGGCACTGCCTGGGCGGCGGCTGCGAGATGGTGATGATGTGCGACGTCACCATCGCCGCCGACGACGCGCTCTTCGGCGAGCCGGAGATCCGCTTCTCCAACGTGGGCCCGGCCCTGATCATGCCGTTCATCGTTGGCCTCAAGCGGGCGCGCGAGCTGCTCTACATCGGCGATCCGATCGACGCCAGCACCGCGCTGGCCTGGGGGATGATCAACCGCGTGGTGCCGCGCGCCGAGCTGGCGGCGGCCACCCTGAAGTTCGCGCGGCGCATGGCCCTGATCGCGCCGGAGGCGCTGATGGCCACCAAGCTGGCGGTCAACCGGGGCGCCGACGCCGCCGGCTTCCGCAACGCCATCCGCGCCGGGCTGGACGTGCTGGCGCCGCTCTACGCGGCCCGCACGGAGGTCGGCATGAAGTTCGACGAGATCCGCGAGAAGGAGGGCCTGGGCGCCGCGCTGAAGTGGCGCGCCCAGCAGTTCTCCCAGTAGCCGCCGCACCCGGCGTGGTTTGACTTGCCGGGGTAAGTCTGCAAGAATTCACGGCACTTTACCGGGAATCAGCCGACAACCATGGCAGCGGCTTCCAAGCGTCCCTTCCATACCGCCTCCGACGCCGAGATCAAGGCCGGCGAAGTCTCCGACGTCTACTTCCAGCGCACGACCGAGATCCTCAACGCGCGGGGCGACCGCAAGCACGTCAAGGCCGAGGTCTACCTCAAGTCCCTGCCCGAGGACTGGCACTGGGGCGTGCTGGCCGGCGTCGAGGAGGCCGCCCGCCTGCTCGAGGGCGTGGCGGTGGACGTGCGCGCGATGGACGAGGGTACGGTGTTCGCGCCCTACCAGCCGGTGCTCACGCTCGAGGGCGTCTACGTGGACTGGGCGCAGTACGAGACCGCGTTGCTGGGCCTGCTCTGCCAGGCGTCCGGCATCGCGACCAAGGCCGCGCGCTGCAAGATGGCGGCGGGCGAGCGCCAGGTGATCTCCTTCGGCGCGCGCCGCATGCACCCGGCGCTGGCGCCGATGATCGAGCGCAACGCCTTCATCGGCGGCTGCGACGGCGTGGCGGTGACGAAGTCGGCCGAGCTGATCGACGCCGACCCCATGGGGACGATCCCGCACTCGCTCGTGCTGATGGTCGGCGACACCGTCGAGGCGCTGAAGGCCTTCCACGAGGTGATCGAGCCGAAGGTCCGGCGGGTGGCGCTCATCGACACGCTGCAGGACGAGAAGTTCGAGGCCATCCGGGTGGCCGAGGCGCTCGGCAAGGACCTGTGGGCGGTGCGCCTGGACACGCCGTCCTCGCGCCGCGGCGACCTCTATCGCATCATCGAGGAGGTACGCTGGGAGCTTGATCTGAGGTCCTTCGAGCACGTCAAGATCGTCGCCTCCGGCGGCATCGACGAGTACGAGATCCTCCACCTCAACCCGGTGGTGGACGCCTACGGCGTCGGGACCTCCATCGCGAACGCGCCGGTGCTGAACTTCGGCCTGGACATCATGGAGATCGAGGGCCGGCCGATGGCCAAGCGCGGCAAGTGGTCCGGCGCCAAGGACGTGCTGCGCCGGCGCGGCACGATCGAGACCGTCGTGCAGCCGGCCGGCGCGCCGGCGCCCGCCGGCGGCCCCTGGGACGCGCTGCTCAAGCCGCTGCTGCGCGGCGGCCGGCTGGCCCGCGACCTGCCGCCGCCGCGCACCATCCGCGAGCACGTGCTCGACCAGCTCGCGGGCGTGCCGCTCGAGACGATCCGGCGGCAGGGGTTGCGCCGGGATTTCTGAGCGGCCGGTGATGTCCTCGATCCTCGAGCGCATCGTGGTCGACAAGCGCGCCGAGGTCGCGGCCCGCAAGGGCGCCATCCCCCGCGCCGAGCTGGAGGCGCGCTGCGCGGCGCTGCCCGTGCCCCGCGACTTCGAGGCCGCGCTGCGCCCGGCCGGCGCGCCGGTGGCGCTGATTGCCGAGGTCAAGAAGGCCTCGCCCTCGCGCGGCGTGCTGAACGCCGCCCTCGATCCCGTCGCGCTGGCCGCCGACTACGCGCGCCACGGCGCCGACGCGATCTCGGTGCTCACCGACGAGAAGTACTTCCAGGGCCATCTCGACCTGCTCGGCGCCATCCGCCCGCGGGCGGCGGCGCCGCTGCTGCGCAAGGACTTCACGCTCGACGAGTGGCAGCTGTGGGAGTCGCGCGCCGCCGGCGCCGACGCCGTGCTGCTCATCGTCGCGATCCTCGACGCGCCGTTGCTGCGCGACCTGCTGGCCGCCGCCAAGGGGCTCGGGCTGGCGGCGCTGGTGGAGTGCCACACCGCCGCCGAGCTCGACCGCGCGCTGGCCGCCGGCGCCCGCATCGTCGGCATCAACAACCGCGACCTGGCGACGTTCGAGACGCGCATCGAGACGACGCTGGAGCTGCTGCCGCTGATCCCGCCCGGGCCGATCGTCGTGAGCGAGAGCGGTTTCTTCACCGGCGAGCAGGTGCGCAGCGTCGTCGCCGCCGGCGCCCGCGCCGTGCTCGTGGGCGAGGGCCTGGTGAAGGCGGACGACGTCGCCGCCAAGATCCGCGAGCTGAAGCTCCATGCTTAGGGTCAAGATCTGCGGCATCACGACGCTCGACGACGCGCGGCTGGCCGTGGAGGCCGGCGCCGACGCCCTCGGCTTCATCTTCGTCGAGAACACGCCGCGCTTCGTGACGCCGGAGCAGGTGGCGCCGATCGTGCGCTGGCTGCCGCCGTTCGTCACGCCGGTCGGCGTCTTCTGGGACCATCCGAGCGGCCACGTCAAGGCGGTCGCCGAGGCGTGCGGCCTGCGCGCGCTGCAGTTCCACGGCGACGAGCCGCCCGAGAGCCTGACCGGCTTCGCGCTGCCGATCATCAAGACGATCAAGCTGCCGCCGGCCTCGCAGATCGAGGGGCTGCCGGAGTACCGCCTCGGCGATCTGATCGGCGTCCTGAAGTACCGGCCCGTCACGACGACGTTCCTGCTCGACACCGCGGTGCGCTGGAGCGAGGGC
>DASSLH010000142.1:0-2414 GCA_035689625.1 Candidatus Methylomirabilota bacterium
CCAGCGCGCCGGCGTCGAGCGTCACCTCGTCGGCGTCGGGGACGGACGGCTGCGCGAGCAACACCGCGCGCGGGTGCGGCTCGGCCCCGACCGGCCCCAGCCAGAGCAGCTCGCCGCCAGCGCTCATGTAGGTGGATGCCGGCAGCCGCGCGGTGACGCGGGCCCGGCCGCCGGTCCGCGCCAGCGCGCGGTGGGCGAGGATGCCGATCACCACCGGCGTCAGACGCCGCCCACCACCTCGCGCGCGATCGCGTCGTCGACGAGGTCCTCGAACCGGTGACGTCGCGTGATGAAGCCGCCGTCGAGCAGGATCTGCTGCAGGTACTCGAAGCCGGCCCGCGTGAGGACCGGCTGGCGCGCCCACGTGTCCTGGCCGAGGTAGCGGGCGACGGCGCGGCGGCGCCGCTCGGCCGGCACCTCCGCGAAGGCCGGCGCGATCAGCGTCGCGACCTCGTTGGCGGTCGCCTGGGCCAGCCAGCGCTGCGCGCGGGAGAGCGCGCGCGTGAAGCGCACGACGACGTCGCGCTCCTCGCGCAGGAAGCGCGGCGTCGTCATGTAGGACGAAAACGGCAGGGGCCCGGTGGCCTCGCCCATCGACGCGGCGAGATGGGCGACACCCTCCTCGAGCAGCTGCTCGGTGACCGGCTGGCCGGCCTCGAGGAAGTCGCCGTGGCCCGCGCGGAACGCGGCGACCGCCTCGGCGAGCGGCCGCGTGCGCTCGATCCGCACCGTCGCCGGATCCACGCCGTGCCGGCGCAGCACGGTCAGCAGGCACTGCCACGGCGTCGGCGCCTCCGCGAAGCCGATCAGCGTGCGGCCGACCATGTCGCGCCACGTGAAGTCCGCGAGCGGCCGGCGGCTGAGCAGGAAGAAGCCGTTGAGCCGGTTCACCTCGGCGAAGTGCGGCAGGAACGGCTGGCCGCGATCGGCGAGGTCCAGGCTGCGCATGATGCCGCCCAGGCAGATCTCGGCGGCGCCGTCCAGCAGCGCACCGGTCGTCGTCAGGCCGGCCGCGGCCGTGTGCACCTCGACCTCGAGGCCCTCGGCGGCGAAGTGGCCGCCGTGGAGCGCCACGAACTGGGGCGCGTAGAAGATGGAGCGGAACGGCTCGTAGACGGTCAGCCGGCGCGTCATCGGCTCAGCCCTCCGCGACCAGCACGGCATTGCCGTCGCCGGCCTCCTCGTGGAACGCCAGCGCGAGGCCGGCGGCGCGCGCCTCGCGCTCGAGCTCGCCCGGCTGGAAGTGGTGCTCGTAGTGGATGGCGCCGCTGTCGTGCCGCGCGCTGAACACGTCGCCGTACTCGGGGCGCCAGTCGCTTCCGCTCACCCGCGAGGCCAGCCGCGCCAGGCGCCACGGCAGCCGTCGCAGCGGCGGCCGGGCACCGAGATAGGACACGAGCACCCGGCCGCCGGGCGCCAGCCGGCTCCTCACGCGCGCGAGCGCCGCCACCCGCCGCGCCCGCAGCGGGATGTAGCTGTAGCAGAACCACGAGAAGACGAACGCGTCGTAGTCGCGCGCCAGCGTCGCCGTCTCGATGGCGCCAACCCGCACGTCGGCGGCGACGCCGCGCTTGGCCAGCCGCTGGCCCGCCAGCGCCGCGCACGCCGCGACCGGCTCCAGTCCATCCGCCTCCCAGCCCAGCTCGCGCAGCGCCAGCAGATCGCGCCCGCTGCCGCAGCCGACGACGAGGATTCGATCCCCTGGCCGCAGCTGCGGCAGGTAGAAGTCCTTCTCCCACTGGAACAGGCCGCCGGCCACGTCACTCTCGCCCTGGTTCACGCCGAAGTGCCGCCAGTCGCGCTCCATGTGCCGCTGCAGGTCGTCGAGGCGGAGCGCGCCGCCGGCGACGTACGACGCGACCGTCGCCCCCCGCTCGAGCGTGCGCGCGAGCCCCGACAGCGCGCGGACGGCGAGGCCGCGCACGCTACACGCCGAGGGCGGCGCCGTCGGCGCGCGGGTCGGAACCGGCGGTGAGGCCGCCGGCGTCCAGCCGGATCAGCTGCGCGTGGCCCATGAGATCGCTCCAGCCCTCGACGACCTGGACGTCGTGGCCGCGGCGGCGGAGATCGTCGGCGACGGCGGAACCCAAGCGGTCCTCGAGGCGGAGGGCGCGGGTGGCGTCGCCCCACGTCCGCCCCAGCAGCCAGCGGGGCGCTTCCACCGCGGCCTGAGGGCCCAGGCCGCGATCGATGACGCGCGTGACGAGGGCGGCCTGCGTCTGCGGCTGGCCCTCGCCACCCATCGTGCCGTAGGCCAGGCAGGGGCGGCCGTCCACGAGGTACATGGACGGGATCAGCGTGTGGGCGGTGCGCTTGCCGGGGGCCAGGCAGTTGGGATGGCGCGGGTCCAGCGAGAAGAATGCGCCGCGGTTCTGCAGCAGCACGCCGGTGTCGCCGGCGATCACGCCGGCGCC
>DASSLH010000143.1:0-3087 GCA_035689625.1 Candidatus Methylomirabilota bacterium
AGCCGCCGCTCGAGGGCGGCGAGCCCCGGGGGCTCTGGGCGGGCGTTATCCGCGATAGCGGCGGAACGCGAGCGTCGCGTTGGTGCCGCCGAACCCGAAGGCGTTCGACAGCGCATACTCGACGTCGACCTTGCGCGCCTGGTTGGGCACGTAGTCGAGGTCGCACTCGGGGTCGGGGGTCTCGTAGTTGATGGTGGGCGGCAGCAGCCCGTGGTGCAGGGCCAGCGTGGTGGCGATCGCCTCGATGCCGCCGGCGGCGCCGAGCAGGTGGCCGGTCATCGACTTGGTGGACGACACCGCCAGCCGGCGGGCGTGCTCGCCGAACACGCGCTTGATCGCGATCGTCTCGAACTTGTCGTTGTAGGGCGTGGAGGTGCCGTGGGCGTTGATGTAGCCGACGGCGGGGGGCTCGATGCCGGCGTCGGCCAGCGCCAGCTGCATGGCCCGGGTCGCACCGTCGCCCTCGGGATCGGGTGCGGTCATGTGGTGGGCGTCGCCGGTCATCCCGTAGCCGACCAGCTCGGCGTAGATCCGGGCGTCGCGGCGGACGGCGTGCTCGAGCGCCTCCAGCACCACGATGCCGGCCCCCTCGCCGCACACGAACCCGTCGCGGCCGGCGTCGAAGGGCCGCGAGGCCTTCTCGGGCTCGTCGTTGCGGGTGGACATCGCCTTCATCGAGCAGAAGCCGGCGATCGTGATCGGCACGATGATGGCCTCGGCCCCGCCGGCGATCATGACGTCGGCGTCGCCGCGCTCGATGATCTTGAAGGCGTCGCCGATGGCGTGGTTGCCGGTGGCGCAGGCGGTGACCACGGCCGAGTTGGGGCCCTTGGCGCCGAAGCGCATGGAGACCAGGCCGGCCGCCATGTTGACGATCAGCATGGGGATGATGAAGGGCGACACCCGGTCGGGCCCCTTCGTCTTGCGGATCTCCTCGCCCTCCAGCAGCGTGCTGATGCCGCCGATGCCGGAGCCGATGAGCACGCCGAAGCGCGTGCCGTCGACCTTGGCCGGGTCGAGCGCCGCGTCCTCCACCGCCATCACGCTGGTCGCGATCGCGTACTTGAGGTAGGGATCGAGCCGGCGCGCGTCCTTCTTGTCCACGTACTTCAGCTCGTCGAAGTTCCGGACCTCGCCGGCGATCCGCGTCACGTACCTGAACTGGCCGCCGGCGTCCTTCTCGAACGCGTCGAACTTGGTGATCGGGCCGATGCCGGACCTGCCCTGCTTGAGCGATGACCAGAACTCGTCGGCGCTGTTGCCGACCGGGGTCAGCGCTCCCAGCCCGGTGATGACGACGCGGCGCGGCTGCGGCATCTTCAACGCGTGGATCCTAGGAGTTGTCCTTGATGTACTGGATGGCGTCGCCGACGGTCACGATCTTCTCGGCGTCCTCGTCGGGGATCTGGATGTCGAAGTGCTCCTCCAGGGCCATGACGAGCTCGACGGTATCGAGGGAGTCGGCGCCCAGGTCCTCGATGAACTTCGCGTTCGGGTTGACGTCTTCCTCGTCCACCCCGAGCTGCTCGACGATGATCTCCTTCACCTTCTCCTCGACTGACTTCGCCATTGAACCGGTCTCCTCAGGTCCGAAGATTGGCCCCGACTACGTGTCAGATGTACAGGCCGCCGTTGACGTGGAAGACCTGCCCCGTCACGTAGGCGGCGCCCTCACCGGCGAGGAATCCTACCATCTCGGCCACCTCGCGGGCCGTGCCGATGCGCTTGAGCGGCACCTGCGCCAGCAGCGCCTCGCGCGCCTCCTCGGGCAGTGCCCCGGCCATGTCGGTCTCGATCAGCCCCGGCGCCACCGCGTTGACCAGGATGCCCCAGTGCGCCAGCTCGCGGGCGGCCGCCTTGGTCAGCCCGATGAGACCGGCCTTCGCCGCCGAGTAGTTCGCCTGCCCCGCGTTGCCCATCGCGCCGGCGGTGGAGGCGATGTTGATGATCCGGCCGCCGCCCTTCTGCCGCACCATCTGCTTGGCGGTCGCCCGCGTCATCAGGAACGCGCCCTTGAGATTCGTCTCCAGCACGCGGTCCCAGTCCTCGTCCTTCATGCGGATGAGGAGGCCGTCGCGCGTGATGCCGGCGTTGTTCACGAGGATGTCGACCCGGCCGAAGCGCTCCTTGGCCGTCTCCACGAGCCGGTCGGCGTCCTCGCGCTTGCCCACGTCGGCGACCAGGCCGTGCACCGAGCCGCCGCGCTCTTCCAGCTCGCGCGCGGCGCGCTGCAGGCGCTCGCCGTCGCGGCCCGACACTACCACGGCCGCTCCGTGCTCTGCCAGCAAGGCGGCGGTGGCCAGGCCGATGCCGCGGCTGCCGCCGGTGACGATCGCGACCTTGCCGCTGAGGGCCGGCGTGCTCACGCCGCCGCCAGCGCCGCCAGCGCCTTGTCCAGCCCGGCCGGGTCCTCGACGGCGGCCACGCGCGCGTCCTCGACGATGCGCTTGACGAGCCCGCTCAGCACCCGCCCGGGGCCGACCTCGACGAACGCCGTCGCGCCCTCGGCGGCCAGGCGCCTGACGCAGTCGGTCCAGCGCACCGGGCTCGCGACCTGCTGCAGCAGGAACGGCACGACCTCGCTCGCCTTGCGCGTGACGCCGCCGTCCACGTTGCGGACGACGGGGATGGTCGGATCGGCAACCGCCAGCGCGGCCAGCTCGGCGACCAGCCGCTCGGCGGCCGGAGCCATCAGCGCGCAGTGGAAGGGGGCGCTCACCGGCAGCAGCACGCTCTTGCGGCCGCCCCGCTCCCGAACCAGCGCCACCGCCCGCTCGACTGCGGCGCGGTGGCCGGCGATCACGATCTGCTGCTCGGAGTTCACGTTGGCGACCTCGACCACCTCGCCCTTGGCGGCGTCGGCGCACACCTGCTCGACCACCGGCAGCCCCACGCCCATGATCGCCGCCATGGCGCCGGTACCGACCGGCACCGCCGCCTGCATGAACTCGCCGCGCCGGCGCACGACCCGCACGGCATCGGTCAGGCGCAGGGCGCCGGCGACGACGAGCGCGGAGTACTCGCCGAGGCTGTGGCCGGCGACCAGCGCCGGGCGCAGCCCGGCCTCGGCGCAGGCGGCGGCGGCGG
>DASSLH010000144.1:0-2639 GCA_035689625.1 Candidatus Methylomirabilota bacterium
GGACCCCGAGCGCGTCGCTCGATCGACGCCTCTGTTCCGACAAAGGCAAACCAGTCGCGAGGCTGGGACGCAAAGCCATGGGTCCGGCCGGGCGCCGGATCGCCAGGCTACCGAAGACGAGGGGCGCACCCCGAAAGGACACTCGTGCGCGTCCTGGTCGTCGAGGACGACGAGCGTCTGTGTGACGTCTTTCGCGAGTTCCTGCTGGAGCTCGGTCACCAGCCGCTCATCGCCCACACCGCCGAAGGCGCCATGGCGAAGCTCCGCACGGAGGCGCCGGGCGCCATGCTGCTCGACATCCGCCTGCCCGGCATGAGCGGGCTGGAGTTCCTGCGGCTGCAGAGCACGCGCGAGCTCGGCATCCCGATCGTCGTGGTCTCCGGCACGATGTCGGAGGGCGACGCGCGGGAGTGCCTGCGGCTGGGCGCCGTGGACTTCCTCGGCAAGCCGGTCATGCTCGAGCACCTCAAGGACGTGCTGGCCTGCCTGGAGCCGCTGGCCGCCCCCGAGCGCCACGAGCTCGCCACGCCGACCGAGCGCCGCCGGGCGCCGCGCACGGCCATCGAGCTGCCGGTGCGCGTGCGCGAGTACGGCGGCAACCAGTGGGACGCCACCGCCGTGGACCTCAGCGTGCGCGGCATCAAGGTGCGCTCGACGGGCCACGTCACGCCGGCGGCGGCCGCCAGGCTGTCCTTCGCGCTGCCGGAGGGGCCGCACCTGGAGCTCACCTCGGTCCTCGTGCGCGCCAACGTGGACGGCTACGCGTTCCACTTCGTCAACCTCCAGGACTGGCAGCTGGAGCGGCTGCGAGACTTCATCGAGCGCTCGACCCAGGAGCGGCGCGGCGCCGAGCCGCACCTGCGCGTGCTGCAGAGCATCGCCCAGGCCGTCGGCCGCAGCCTCGACGTGGACAAGATGCTGCGGCTGGCGCTGCACGCGCTCACGCACGTGACCGGCCACGAGGCCTCCAGCCTGCACCTGCTGTCCGCCGACGGCGCGACGCTGCACCTGCGAAGCGCCCGCGGCCTGACCGTCGAGGAGCAGGACGCCGCCCAGACGCTGATCGTCGGTGAGGACCTCGTCGGCCGCGTGGCGGCTACCGGCCGCTCGGCGCGCGTGAGCGCGCCCGACGCCGCGGTGTGCGTGCCGCTGGAGAGCCGCGGACACGTGATCGGCACGCTGTCGCTGCTACGCCGCACGGCGGAGCCCTTCAGCGACGCCGAGGTGGCGCTGCTGGAGGCCGGCGCCAACCAGATCGCGCTGGCGCTGGACAACTCGCGGCTCTACGGCGAGACGCGCCGGCAGCTGGAGGACCTGGAGCGCGCCGAGCCGCACGGCGCCGCCGAGGGCGCGCCGCCCTCCACGCTCGGCAAGCTGGCCGCCGGCCTGGTGCACGAGATCAACAACCCGCTCACGGCGATCCTGGCCCAGGCCGAGCTGCTGATGACCGAGACCGATCCCGCGTCGAAGGCTCGCGAGCGGCTGCGCGTCGTCGTGCAGGAGACGTCGCGCGCGGCCCGGCTGCTCAAGAGCGTGCTCCAGCTGTCGCGGCCGCGGCGCTACGAGCGCCAGCCGTGCTCGCTGGACGCCGAGGTGGGGGCGGTGCTGGACTTCACGCGCCCGCAGCTGGAGTGGGCGGGCATCACCGTCGTCACGGACCTGCAGCCGGTGCCGACGATCCTCGCCGACCGCGATCAGCTACGCCAGCTGCTGCTCAACCTCGTGCAGAACGCGCGGCAGGCGATGGCGGCGCAGAGCGCCGAGCGGGTGCTGACCGTGCGCACGCGCGTCGCCGACAACCAGGCCCGCGCCGAGGTGCTCGACACCGGCCCCGGCATCCCGCCCGAGGCGCTGCCGCGCATCTTCGACGCGTTCTTCACGACGAAGGCCGCCGGCGAGGGCACCGGGCTGGGCCTCTGGGTGTCCTACGACATCGCCGAGCAGCACGGCGGCCGCCTGCACGCCGACAACCGCCCGGACGGCGGCGCCATCTTCACGCTGGACCTCCCGCTGGCGCCCGCGTAATCGCCGGCCTGGCGGCAGCCCGTCGGTGCCCGCCGGCTGGGGCGCGCGCACCCCACAAGGCCCCGGGCGCCCGCTCACAACTGGCTCTTTCTAAATGCTTCCGCTCTGGCACACGCCTTGTACCGGTGTGCACGGCCTGTTCATGCACTCCGAGCGAGCCGAGGCGATGGACGACGCGGTCATCTACGTCGTGGACGACGACGAGTCGATCTGCCGTTCGCTGGTGAGACTGTTCCGCTCGGTGGGCCTCCCGGCGCAGGCGTTTCAGTCGGCCAAGGCATTTCTCGAACATTCTCCCGCCGACCGCCCGGCCTGCCTCGTCCTGGATATCCGCCTGCCGGGCCTCAGCGGCCTGGATCTGCAAGCGGCCCTGAGTCAAGCGGACCGTGATTTGCCGATCGTCTTCATCACTGGACACGGCGACGTCCCGACGAGTGTGCGTGCCATGAAGGGCGGCGCCGTCGACTTCCTGCAGAAACCGTTCAACGACGAGGATCTGCTCGACTGCGTGCGCCGCGCGCTGGAGCTCAGCCGGCGGCGGCGCGCCGAGCGGGCCGAGCGCACGGAGCTGCAAGGAAGGCTCAAGGGCCTGACGCCGCGGGAGCGCCAGGTCA
>DASSLH010000145.1:0-4878 GCA_035689625.1 Candidatus Methylomirabilota bacterium
CATCGCCGGCCAGATCGGCCTCGGCGTCGCGGCCCGCTACGCGCTGCGGCTCGGCATGGCGCCGATCGAGGCGCGGGTGAAAGCGCTCGGCGCGCGGCTCCGCCGCGAGCTCGCGAAGCGGCCGGGCGTGCGCGTGCACGACGGCGGCGGTGAGCTGTGCGGCATCGTCGCCTTTCTCAAGGACGGCGAGGCGCCCGCCCGGACGCGCGAGCGGCTGCGCGCGATGAGCATCAACGTGCACGAGGCCCGGCTGTCGCGGCTCGACGTGCCGGCGAGCGGCCCGGATGCGGTCGTCCGCGCCAGCGTCCACTACTACAACGACGAGGCGGAGATCGAGCGGCTCGTCGCCGCCGTCGCGGCGGGGCGCGTTTCCCCGAAACGGCCTACCCGGGCACGGCGGCCAGCTCGAG
Source organism: Candidatus Methylomirabilota bacterium (assembly GCA_035689625.1). GTDB lineage: Bacteria > Methylomirabilota > Methylomirabilia > Rokubacteriales > CSP1-6 > AR5. The sequence continues at coordinate 411 of DASSLH010000145.1, forward strand.
CGAGTCGTCCTCGGCGGCGACCGTGACCGGGAAGGAGGGGCGCACGTCGGCCAGCGCCGCCGCCGCGGCGGCGGTGAGCGCGTCGTCGTCGCGGGCGGGATCGTGATGGAAGAGCGCCAGGCGGCGGACACCCGCCAGCGCCGCGAAGGCCAGCGCGTCGTGCAGCGAGCTGTGCCCCCAGCCGACGTGGCTCGGGTACTCCTCGCGCGTGTACTGGGCGTCGTGCACGAGCAGGTCGGCGTCGCGCGCGAGCTCCCAGCCCGACGTCCACTCCGGCTCCGCCGGGAAGGTCCGCGCCCCGAGGGCGGGCTCGTGGTCGGAGATGTACGTCAGCACCGCGCGGCTCTCGCGGAGCCGATACCCGACGGTCGGCCCGGGGTGACAGACGCTCTGGGCGAGGACGCGGAACGGTCCGATCTCGACCTCGCCGCAGGGAACGTGGTGCAGCTGCAGCCGGCAGGGGAGGTCGCGCAGCAGCACCGGAAACAGCGGCGGTGACAGGTAGCGGCCCAGGCGCGCGTCGAGCGCCGCCGTCGCGGTCGCGGGGCCCCAGACGTGCACCTCCATCGCCGGGTTGTACAGGGGCCCGAAGAAGCCGAGCCCCTGGATGTGATCCATGTGCAGGTGCGTGAGCAGGACGTCCACGCGCCGCAGATCCTGGGGCAGGTCGCGACCGGCGGGCCGGATGCCGGTGCCGGCGTCGAGGACGATCGCCGAGCCGTCCTCGCCGCGGACGACCACGCACGCCGTGTTGCCGCCGTAGCGCTGCGTCGCGCGCCCGGGCGTGGCCAGCGAGCCGCGGGTGCCGTAGAACGTGACCCTCACGCGCCGGCCCGCTCCCAGAACATGACCGCCGCGCCGAGCAGGTCGCCGGACTGACCCAGGAGCGGAAACGCGGTCACCTCGACCTCGCGCCGGCCGCCGTCGGCAGCGGTCAGCCACATGCGGGAATGGCCGGGCCGCCGCTCGCTCAGCGCGGTGCCGCTCGGCCGCTCGTGTCGCGGGATCTCGGCGCCGCGCTCGTCGGTCAGGCGAATCCGGCTCTCGGCGTCGGCGGCCTTGAGCGGTCCCGTCTCCTGGAAGCGCAGTCCGAGCAGCGCCTCGGCGGGCTCGTTGTAGAAGAGGACGTCGCCGGTCGGGCCGACCAGCACGATCGGCACCGACAGGCAGCTCGCCAGCTGGCGGGTCAGGATCAGCTCGACCTCTCGTTGCGCCATCGTCACGTTCCTCAGCGCGCGCCAGGGGCGAGCATGGCGTCGGGCAGCGCCATCGTCAAGGCCCGCGGCCGGGCGCTCGCGCCGTGCGGTACGCTGAGTGCCATGGATGGCGCGGCGTTCGAGTTCCACATCGCCCGCGAGGCCCGGGACCGCTACGGCTTCGCCGACCGCCTGTTCTCGGTCACGGGCAACGTGGTCATCGCGGACCTGGCCGCCAGCCGCGAGCTGGCGCACCGGATGAACGCCGTGCGCGACGCCAGCCGGTTTCCCGACCGCGCCGTCAACCCCGGCGCGCTGAACGCCATGGGACTGCTCGACGAGGTCACCCACGTCGTCATCGAGCAGTATCGCCGCCGGCGGGATCCGAAGGCGCTCCTCGAGGCGCTCGGCTGGTTCGAGGCGCGGCTCACGCGCCCCACGCTCGACGCGACGCTGCTGGGGTTCGCCGAGCGGTTTCCGACCGTCGCGGTGTACCGCGGTCTGCAGCCGGCGAAGGACTGGCTGGGCGGGGCGACGGCCGGGGTGCCGCACCGGGCGGTGGCGCTCGAGGAGCTGATCACGGTCTGGCTGGCCAACGTCAATCGCGCCTTCCAGCCCTTCCAGGAGCTGTTCGGCGACGGGGCGCTGGCGGCCTCCACTGCGTATCGCGACCTGGTCGCCGCGCTGCGCGAGTACTTCGAGTCGCGGCCGCGCTTCGGCCCCGACAACCAGAACCTCATCGACATGCTGCGGGCGCCCGCGCTGGCGGCGCCGGACTCGCTCGAGGGCCAGCTCGAGTACGTGCGCCACCACTGGGCGGACCTGCTGGGCGACCTCCTCGACCGCCTGCTGCTGGCGATGGACGTGCTCAAGGAAGAGCAGGTCGCGCTCTGGCTGCGCTTCCATCCGCCGGGGCAGGGCGCCGGCGGGGCGGGCATCGAGGCGGCGGCGTACGTGCCGAGCTACGGCGGCCAGGAGACGGAGGACGAGCGGTTCAGCCGCGACGCCGAGTGGATGGCGCGCACGGTGCTGATCGCCAAGAACATCTACGTCTGGCTCGACCAGCTCTCCCGCGAGCAGGGCCGCGCCATCCGGCGGCTCGACGAGATTCCCGACGAGGCGCTGGTCACGCTGGCCCGGCGCGGCTTCAACGCGCTGTGGCTGATCGGCCTGTGGGAGCGCAGCCGCGCCTCCCAGCGCATCAAGCAGCTCTGCGGCAACCCGGAGGCGGTCGCCTCCGCGTACTCCCTCTACGACTACCGGATCGCGTCCGATCTCGGCGGCGACGCCGCCTACGGCACCTTCCGCGCGCGGGCGCGCGCGCACGGCCTCCGCCTGGCCAGCGACATGGTGCCGAACCACATGGGCATCGACTCGCGCTGGGTGATCGAGCATCCCGAGCGGTTCCTGTCGCTGCCCCATCCGCCGTTTCCGTCCTACCGGTTCGACGGCCCCAACCTCTCGGACGACGACCGGGTCGAGATCAAGATCGAGGACCACTACTACGACCGCACCGACGCCGGCGTCGTCTTCCGGCGCGTGGACCGCTGGACGGGCGACACGCAGTTCGTCTACCACGGCAACGACGGCACCAGCTTTCCCTGGAACGACACCGCCCAGCTCGACTTCACCCGCGCCGACGTGCGGGAGGCGGTCATCCGCACCATCCTGTGGGTGGCGCGGCAGTGCTCGATCATCCGCTTCGACGCGGCCATGACGCTGGCCAAGCGGCACTTTCACCGGCTGTGGTTCCCCGAGCCGGGCGGCGGCGGCGCCATCCCGTCGCGGGCCGAGCGCGGGATGACGCGGGCGGCCTTCGACGCCGCCATGCCGACGGAGTTCTGGCGCGAGGTGGTGGACCGCGTCGCCGCCGAGGCCCCGGACACGCTGCTGCTGGCCGAGGCGTTCTGGCTGATGGAGGGCTACTTCGTCCGCACGCTCGGCATGCACCGCGTCTACAACAGCGCGTTCATGGTGATGCTGCGCGACGAGGACAACGGCAAGTACCGCCTGGTCATCAAGAACACGCTGGAGTTCGACCCGGACATCCTCAAGCGCTACGTCAACTTCATGAACAATCCCGACGAGCGCACGGCGATCGACCAGTTCGGCGACGGCGACAAGTACTTCGGCGTCTCCACGCTGATGGCCACGATGCCGGGCCTGCCGATGTTCGGCCACGGCCAGGTCGAGGGCTTCACCGAGCGCTACGGCATGGAGTACCGTCGCGCCTACTACGACGAGCGGCCCAACCCGACGCTGGTCGCCGAGCACGGCCGCCGGATCGCGCCGCTGCTGCACCGCCGCGAGCTCTTCGCCGAGGCCCATACCTTCCGGCTCTACGACTTCTTCACCGACGAGGGCTGGGTCAACGAGGACGTGTTCGCCTACTCCAACGCGCACGACGGGGCGCGGGCGCTGGTCGTCTACCACAACCGCTACGCCCAGACGCGGGGCTGGCTGCGCATGTCGTGCGCGTGGGCCGAGAAGGGCGCCGACCGGCGCCTCGTGCAGGCCACGCTCGGCGAGGCGCTGGGCGCCTCCACCGATTCCGCGCGCTTCCTTGTCTGCCGCGACAGCGTCACCGGGCTCGAGCACCTGCACCGCTCGCGCACGCTCGCGGAGTCGGGCCTGCGCCTGGAGCTCGAGGCCTACACCTGCCACGTGTTCCTGGACTGGCGCGAGGTCGTGGACGACGGCGTGCATCCCTGGGGCGCGCTGGCCGAACGGCTCGGCGGTCGCGGCGTGCCGAGCGTGGAGGAGGCGCTGCGCCTGCTGCTGCTCGAGGGCGTGCACGCGGCGTTCCGCACGCTGCTCGATCCGGACCTGGTCGCCGATCTCGCGGCCGCCCGGCCGGCGAAGGGTGACGAGCCGGCGGCAGCCGTGCGCGAGGCGGTCGACCGCGCCCGGGCCTTCCTGACCCAGGCGCGCTCGCTGGCCGAGCGCCACCCCGGCGTCGCCATCGGCGCCTTCCGCGGCGACCTCGACGCCGCCGTGGCCCAGTTCGCACGCCGCCTGGAGGCCGCCGCGCGCCTGCGGATGCTGGAGTCGCACTTCGAGTCGCCGTGGCCGGTGCCGGCGCACGCGCTCCTGCTGGGCGGCGGCCCGGCGCTGGGCGGCGTGCTGGCGTGGGCGGCGATGGAGGCGCTCGGCCGCGCGTGCGTGCCGCTGGAGCCGATCGCGGCGGCGACGTCGCTGTTCGACGCCTACCGGATGCGCGCGGTCATCGCCGATGCCGCCGCGCGGCTGGCCGCCGAGGGCGAGGACGCCTG
>DASSLH010000146.1:0-9666 GCA_035689625.1 Candidatus Methylomirabilota bacterium
CGACGAGCACGCCCGCGGCGCGCGCGGCGGCGCCCACGGCCGTGGCGCTCAGCGCCCCGCCTCCGGGGGCACCGGCAGCGGCTCGCCGCCGCGCCGGCTGGACTCGCGGGCGAGGCTCTCGAGCGCGACGCACAGCGAGGCCTCGGCCAGGTTGGCGCCGTCGCGCCCGCGGGCGACGTCGGCGAGGAAGGCGGCGGCGACCGGCGCGAACCAGTCGGGATGCACCGAGCCGCTCGACAGCGCGGGCGGGCACGGCCGCCGCTCGGTGCGGCCGTCGCGCGTGAGCACCAGCGTGTCGTCCTGCAGCTCGAGCGTGCCGCCGGCGCCGCTGACCTGCGCCCAGTTGCGCCGCTCGTCGGCCGCCCACGTCAGCAGGATCTCCGCGCTCGCCTGCGGGAACGTCAGCGTCACGGTGGCGGTGTCCTCCACGGCCAGCGTGGTGTGACGGCGCGTCTCCAGGCGCGCGGCGACGGTGAGCGGGCGCGCGCCGATCCAGCGCTGCACGACGTAGAAGACGTGCCAGCCGTGGTCGGTGAGGATGCCGCCGCCGGCGATCGTGGGATCGAGGCGCCAGTTGTGGCCGGCGGCGTCGCGCGTCGCCGCCGGGCGCGCCCGCAGCGTCTGCCAGACCACGCGGCTGACGGGGCCGATCGCGCCGGCGGCGAGCAGCTCGGCGGTGACCTTCACCCCGGGCGCGTGGTGCCAGTTGTGGACCGTGTGCAGCACCCGGCCGCGGGCGGCGGCCAGCCGCGTCAGCGGCGCCAGCTCGTCGAGGGAGCGGACGAGCGGCTTCTCGCAGAGCACGTGCAGGCCGCGCCGGAGGGCGCGCTCGATGAGCGGGGCGTGGCTGGACGGCGGCGTGCAGATGTCCACGAAGTCCAGCCCGGCCTGCTGCAGCAGGTCGTCGGCGCTGTCGAACCAGCGCGCCTGGGACAGCCGGCTCGCCGCCTCGGCCCGGCGGGCGCCGTCCACGTCGGTGACGGCGACGATCCGCGCGCGCTCGCCGGCGAGCCAGCCCGGCAGGTGGCCGTCGAGGGCGACGTTGCCGAGGCCGATGATGGCGCCGCGCAGCATCCTACTCGAGCCCGTGCTCCCGGGCGACGACGCCCAGCGCCTCGTCGAGGATGGCCAGGCCGGCCAGCGCCTCGTCCTCGCGGATGACCAGCGGCGGGTTGATGCGGATGGTCGGCGCATAGGTCATGGCGACGAGCCCCCGCCGGAGGCATTCCTGGTACAGCGCCCGGGTCACCTCCTTCCCGAGCGGCTGCTTCGTGCGCCGGTCCTTCACCAGCTCGATGCCGAGCAGCAGCCCGCGCCCGCGGACCTCGCCGATCACGCGGTGCCTCTCCTTCATGGCCTCCAGCCGCGCCAGCATCACCGTGCCGACGCGCTCGGACTTCTTGACGAGGTCCTCCTCGAGGATGATCTCGAGCGCCGCCAGCCCGGCCGCCGCCGCCAGCGGGTTGCCGCCGTACGACGACGAGCTGAAGCTCGGGTTCGACCACGGCTTGGCGGCGGTGATGGCGTCGCTGGACACGACGCCGCTGAGCGGAAAGCCGCCGCCGACGCCCTTGCCGACCGTCATGATGTCGGGCACGACGCCGTCGTGCTCGGCGCCCCACATGAGGCCGGTGCGGCCGAAGCCCGTGATCATCTCGTCGCACAGCAGCAGCGCGTCGTGCTCCTTCGCGATCACCTGCAGCGCGCGCAGGAAGCCGGGCGGCGGCACGATGTTGCCAGCGGTCCCCTGGATGGGCTCGACGATGATCGCGGCGATCTCGCCGGCCGTCTGGTTCTTGATCACGTCGCGCACGTAGTCGGCGCAGGCGATCCCGCAGTCGGGATACGTCAGCTTCAGCGGGCACCGGTAGCAGTCGGCGTAGGGCGAGGAGTGCTGGCCGGGCAGGAACGGCCCCAGGTGGTGCTTGAAGTCGCTGCCCAGCAGGCCCAGCACGCCGCCCGTCTTGCCGTGGAAGCCGCCCCAGAAGCCGAGCACCTCGTGCTTGCCGGTCTTCGCGCGGGCCAGCCGCAGCGCCGCCTCCACCGCCTCGGCGCCGCCCGAGAAGAGCTGGATGCGCGTGAGCCCCTCCGGCGTGACCGAGGCGAGCAGGTCGAGGAACTTCGCGCGCGTCTCGGTCGTGAAGCTGCCGAACGTGAGCTTCTCCACCTGGCGCTTGAGCGCTTCGACGTAGTGCGGATGGCAGTGGCCGACGCTGCCGACGGCGATGCCGGCGATGAAATCGATGTACTCGTTGCCGTCCTCGTCGATGAGCGTCGAGCCCCGGCCGCGCGCCATCGCCAGGCCGGCCTGCAGCGAGAACGACTGCGAGCCCGGGGCCAGGTGCCGGTGCTCGCGGGCGACGATCTCGCGCGAGCGCGGTCCGGCATCGCGCCGGGTCATCGGCCCGCACCAAACCGGCGGGCGAGATGCTCGGCGATCGCCGGCGCCGCCTCGTCGCGGTAGAGCGCGAAGCTGGGCCAGGCGTTGACGTCGAGCAGCACGCTGACGCCGGCCGGGGTGGCGATCGCGTCGCCGCCGTAGACCTCGAGGCCGAGCGCGGCCGCCGCCCGGCGCACCGAGCGGCCGAGCGCGACCGGATCGAGCGGGTGGCCGGCCACCGTCTGGTTCTTGTGGTAGAACCAGCGGAACCAGGCCGGCGTGCCGTCGGCGCGCGCGTTGCCGCCGATGCCGTAGAACTTCACGAGGTCGCCCTCGACGTGCGGCTGCAGCACCGCCTGGGCGATGCCGCGTGCGGCCAGCCCGTCCAGCGCCGCCCGCGCCGCCGCGGCGGTGGCGGCGAACGTCACGTCGCCCTCCTGCGTGTTGTGCACGTCGGCACGCTTGACCCACAGCGGCAGTGCGCCGAGCTCGACGGCGCCGGTGGTCCGCACCAGCCGGCTGGGCACGAAGGACACCGCCGCCTCCTCGAGGAGCGCGATCATCCGGTCGCGATAGGTGTTGAGCACGGCCAGCGGCGTGTTGACGTGCGGCACGCCGGTGGCGGCGAGCGCCTGCAAAAGGCCGAGGACGCCGCGCCGCTCGCACATCATGAACACGCCGCGCGGGCGCTCGGCCGGCAGGCCGCTGACTTCTTCCGGGCTCTGGATGACGACGCGGAAGCCGCGCGCCTCGAGCTGCTTGCCGGTCAGGCGCAGGATCTCGGTGTCGTCGGTCTCGCGTCCGGGCGAGTGCGTGGACTCCCGGAAGATGCCCCAGCAGTACGAATCGCTCACGTCTCCCTCCCGATCAGGGTCTCCGCCAAGGCTACGTCCTCGGGGCGGTCGACGTCCACAATTGTCTGGATGACCTCGGCGTACACCGGCTGCCGCGCGACCAGCCAGGCGAGATAGTCGCGCAGGCGTCCGAGCCCCGCCGGCGGCCGCTCGGTCCGCGCCGCCGCCGACAACAGGTAGAACCCGGCGGTGACCATCGGCCCCGCGCCCTCGCCCAGCCGCGTGATGCGACCGCCGGCGTCCACGCTGGCCCACAGCGGCGTCTCGTCGGCCACCAGCGGGGTGACGCCGAGCGTGGAGCCGGCCGGCAGCCGGCCCGCGCCCGCGCTCACGAAGCGCGTGAAGTCCGCCCGCCGGCACCAGGCGTCCACCGTCGAGATCAGCGCGGGCCCCGCGCCGAGGCGCTCGCTCACGGCCAGGAAGCTCTCCAGCGAGGAGGCGGTCGTGCGCACGATGAACTCGATGTCGCGGCCGGGGAAGCGCGCGCGTGCCCAGTCCACGCAGGCGCGCGAGGCCTCGTTGACGATGACCACGAGCGACTCGACGCCGGCCGCACGGAAGTTCTCGATCACGCGCTCGATGAGCGGCACGCCGGCGACCGGCACCAGCGCCTTGGGCATCGCGTAGCCGCCCGCGCGCAGCCGGCTGCCGTCGCCGGCCGCGATGACGCCGCCCCGCGCGAGCTCGTTGTTGCTCACGACGCGTCGCACTCCAGCAGCGCTTCCAGCTCGTCGAGCCCGCGGATCACGGGGTCGCCGGCGCAGCACGGCGCCGCCGCCGGCAGGCCGCGCTCCACCACCCAGACGTGCGGCATCGCCAGCGCGCGGGCGCCCTCCATGTCGCGCGGGCGCGAGTCGCCCACGAACGCCGCGTCCCCGGGCGCCACGCCGAGGGCGTCCAGCGCGTGGCTGAAGATCCGCGCGTCCGGCTTGGTGGCGCCGACCACGGCCGAGTCGGCGATGGCGGCCACCGGCGGCGCCAGGCCGGCCTGGGCGCAGATCGCCGCCAGGTTGCCGTAGAAGTTGGAGACGATGCCGAGGCGATAGCGGCGAGCCAGGCGCGCCAGCACCGCGGCGCTGACGCGCAGGTGCGCGTGGGCCTCGTCGAGGAAGCGCCCGGCCAGCCGCTCGGTCAGCGGCGCGTCGGCGACACCGAGCCGGGCGCTGACGCCGGCGAAGACGCGCCGCACGGTGTCCTCCAGCGGCAGCGCCGGCGGGACGGCGCCGACCAGCGCGTCATCGGCGTCGTAGAAGGCGCGACCGAACGTCGCCGGCTCCGTCGCGACACCGGCCTCGCGATACAGGCGCCAGGCCCGCTCCTTCCAGGTGATCCCCGGCGCGTCGAGCGTGCCGCCGAAGTCGAAGAGGACCGCGGCCGGGCGCCGCGCTAGCGCTGGCCGCGCCACCGCAGATTCGGCTCGCGGGCGGCCTTCGTCTGGTCCAGGCGGCGCACCGGCGTGGTCACGGGTGCCTGGTGGATCGTGTCGGGCGCGGTCTCCGCCTCCTGCGCGATGCGGATCATCGCCTCGCAGAACGCGTCGAGCGTCTCCTTGGACTCGGTCTCGGTCGGCTCGATCATCAGCGCCTCCTCGACGATGAGCGGGAAATACGTGGACGGCGCGTAGAAGCCGAGATCGAGGAGGCGCTTCGCGACATCCATCGCCGAAACGCCGTGTTTCTTCTGCCGGCGCGCAGACAGCACGCACTCGTGCATGCAGGGCCCCGGCGCGGCGATATCATAATGCCGCTCCAGCCGCTTCATGACGTAGTTGGCGTTGAGCACGGCGTTCTCGCTCACCGCGCGCAGCCCGTCGGCGCCCATCGTGCGGATGTACGTGTAGGCGCGCACGTGCATGCCGAAGTTGCCCCAGAACGCCTGCAGCTTGCCGATGGACTGCGGGCGCTTGAAGTCCAGCGCGTAGGCGTCGTCGCGCTCGACGACGACCGGCGTGGGCAGGAACGGCTCCAGGTGCGCCTTGACGCCGACCGGGCCCGAGCCGGGCCCGCCGCCGCCGTGGGGCGTGGTGAACGTCTTGTGCAGGTTGAAGTGGCAGACGTCGAAGCCGAGGTCACCGGGGCGCGTGAGGCCGAGGATGGCGTTGAGGTTGGCGCCGTCCATGTAGACCTGGGCGCCGTGGGCATGGCAGCGCTCGGCGATCTCCATCACGCGCGGCTCGAAGTTGCCGAGCGTGTTGGGCACGGTGATCATGAACGCGGCGACGTCGGCTCCCAGGTGGCGCTCGAGATCGTCGATGTCCACCCGACCGTCGGCGTCCGACTTGACCTCGATGACTTCGTACCCTGCCAAGGCCGTGGACGCAGGATTCGTCCCGTGCGCCGAGTCGGGAATGAGCACCTTCGTGCGCTTCTCCCCCCGGGCGGCGTGGTAGGCGCGGATCATGAGCACGCCGGCCAGCTCGCCCTGGGCGCCGGCCGCGGGCTGCAGCGAGACGGCGTCCATGCCGGCGATCTCGGCCAGCATGCGGGCCAGGTCGTGCATGAGCTGCAGCGCGCCCTGGGCCAGCGCCGGGGGCGCCAGCGGGTGCAGCCGCGCGAAGCCGGCCATCCGCGCGGCGTCCTCGTTGATCTTGGGGTTGTACTTCATCGTGCAGGAGCCGAGCGGGTAGAAGTGCGTGTCCACGCCATAGTTCATCTGGCTGAGCCGCGAGTAGTGCCGCACGAGGTCGAGCTCGGAGACCTCGGGCAGGGCCGCGGCGTCGCGCCGGCGGTAGGCCGCCGGGATCGCCTCCAGCGCCGGCGGCACCGGCACGTCGGATTCCGGCAGCGAGAAGGCCAGCCGGCCCGGCGAGGACAGCTCGAAGATCAGCCGGTCGTAGGCGCGCTGGTTGTCGTACGGCATCACGCCACCGCCTTGGCCAGCGCGTCCGCAAAGGCGTCGATCTCGTCCTTCGTGCGCTTCTCGGTGACGGCGACCAGCAAGCAGTCGGCGTGCTTGCGGTCGAGCGTCTTGAGCGGCAGCCCGGCCAGGATGCGCTGCCTGGCGAGCCTGGCCGCCACGCGCTCGGGGGACTTCGGCAGCTTCAGCGTGAACTCCTTGAAGAAGGGCCGCGCGAACCGCAGGGCGACGCCGGGGATCGCGCCGAGCCGGCCGGCGGCGTAGTGCGCCTTGGCGGCCGACAGCTCGCCCACGCGCACGAGCCCCTGCTTGCCGAGCGTGGAGAGGTAGATCGTCGCCATCAGCGCGCAGAGCGCGACGTTCGTGCAGATGTTGGACGTCGCCTTGGCGCGGCGGATGTGCTGCTCGCGCGTCTGCAGCGTCAGCGCGAAGCCGCGGGCGCCGTCGAGGTCCACGGTCGCGCCGACCAGCCGGCCCGGCATGCGGCGCACGAAGTCCTGCTTGGCGGCGAACACGCCGAGGTAGGGGCCGCCGAACGACAGCGGCACGCCGAGCCCCTGCCCCTCGCCCACCACGAGGTCGGCGCCCTGACGCCCCGGGGCCTCCAGCACGCCGAGGTTGACCGGATCGCTGACGACGATCAGCAGCGCGCCGGCGGCGTGGGCGATCTCGGCGGCGGCCGCGACGTCCTCCAGGCAGCCGAAGAAGTTCGGCGACTGGATCACCAGCGCCGCGGTCTTGGCGCCGACGACGCGCCGCGCGGCCTCCAGGTCGGTCACGCCCTCGGGCGCCGCCACCTCGCGCAGCCGCAGCCCCGGGCCGTCCACGTACGTCTCGACGACCTGGCGGTAGAGCGGGTTCAGCGCGCCGGTCAGCGCGATCTCGGCGCGCCCGTTCACCGCGTGGGCCATCAGCGTGGCCTCGGCCAGCGACGAGCCGCCGTCGTAGAGCGAGGCGTTGGCGACGTCCATGCCGGTGAGCTCGGCGATCATCGTCTGGTACTCGTAGATCGTCCGCAGCGTGCCCTGGCTGGCCTCGGGTTGATAGGGCGTGTAGGCGGTGAAGAACTCGCCGCGCGTGATCATGTGGTTGATCGGGCTGGGCACGTAGTGGTCGTAGGCGCCGGCCCCGAGGAACGACACGTACCCGTCGGCGTCGGCGTCGCGCCCGGCCAGCTCGCGCAGATGGCGGACGAGGTCGGACTCGGCCAGCGCCGGCGGCAGCGCCAGCGGGCGCGACAGCCGCGCCTTGGCCGGGATCTTCACGAGCAGGTCCTCGACGCCGCGCACGCCGATGGTGTCGAGCATGGCCCGCTGGTCCTGCGCGGTGTTGGGCAGGTACCGCATCAGTGACCGCCCTGGGCCAGGAATTCCTCGTACTGGGCGGGGGTCAGCAGCTGCTCCCACTGCGAGGGATCCGACGGCGTCACCAGCAGCATCCAGCCCTTGCCGTACGGATCCTGGTTCACGGTCTCCGGCTTCTGGGCCAGCTCGGCGTTGGCCTCGACGACCTCGCCGGACACGGGCGCGAACAGATCGGAGACCGCCTTCACCGACTCGACGACGCCGAAGGCCTGCTTGGCGGTGACGCGGGCGCCGACCTTCGGCAGCTCGACGAACACGACGTCGCCCAGCTGCTCCTGCGCGTAGGCGGTGATGCCCACCCGCACGCGGCCGCCGTCCTGCCGGGCCCACTCGTGGTCGCGCGTGTACTTCAGGTCCTTCGGCACGTTCGACATCGCTCAGCCTTTCTTGACCCGGGGGGGATGGAACGGCGTCTTCACGACGCGCGCCGGCTTGGCCTGGCCGCGGATCTCCACGCCGACCTCGCTGCCGACCGCGGCGTGCGGCGTGGCCACGTACGCCATCGCGATGTAGCGATCGACCGAGGGCCCGTAGGAGCCGGAGGTGACGATGCCCACGCTGGCGCCGTCCTTCACCACCGGGTAGCCGTGGCGCGGCACCGCGCGCTCGGTCATCTCGAGGCCCACGAGGCGGCGGCGCACGCCGGTCGCGCGCACGGCCTCGATGGCGTCGCGGCCGATGAAGTCGCCCTTGGCGGGTTTGACGACCCAGCCGAGGCCAGCCTCGAGCGGATTCGTCGTGTCGTCGATGTCGTTGCCGTAGAGCGCGTAGCGCATCTCCAGCCGCAGCGTGTCCCGCGCGCCCAGCCCGATCGGCGCCGCGCCGTCGGCGGCGCCGCTCTGCAGCAGCGCGTTCCACAGCCGCTCGGTGTCGGCGGCGGCCGCGTACAGCTCGAAGCCGTCCTCGCCGGTGTAGCCGGTGCGCGAGATCAGCGTGGCGACGCCCGCGACCTTGCCGTTGACGAACCGGTAGTAGCCGATGCGCGGCACGTCCACGTCGGCGAGGCGGCCGACGAGCCCCTCGGCCTTCGGCCCCTGCACGGCGATGAGGCCGGTGGCCGCTGAGACGTTGCGCCAGCGCGCGCCGGCGGCCGGTGCCGCGGTCGTCACCTGCGTGAAGTCCTTGTCGATGTTGGACGCGTTGACGGTGAGCATGTAGCGATCGGCGGCGAGCCGGTAGAGCGTGAGGTCGTCCACGATGCCGCCGTCGGCGTGGCAGAGCAGCGAGTACTGCACCTGGCCGATCTCGAGCGCGGCGACGTCGTTGGTCGTCAGCGTCTGCAGCGCGGCCAGCGCGCCGGGTCCCTCGACCTCGAACTCGCCCATGTGGCTCACGTCGAAGCAGCCGACGGCGGCCCGCACGGTGCGGTGCTCCTCGATGATGCCGCGATACTGCACCGGCATCTCCCAGCCGCCGAAGGGCACCATCCGCGCGCCGGCCTTCACGTGGGCGGAGAACAGCGGTGTCCTTTTCAGCGAGGTGTCCACGGGTCAATGAGTAGACCATTCGGGCCGGGGACGGTCAAGGGCAGGGCAAAGATCTCGCCTCGCATCGGCATCACTCTTGCTGCTTAGGGCTTCCGTCATGCAACCAGATGCCCCGCTTCGAGGCGCCCGCGTGCTGCTGGTGGAAGACGCCAAGGACATCCGCGAGGTCTTCACGCTGCTGCTCGAGGCCGAGGGCGCGCGTGTCACGGCCACCGGCAGCGGGCGCGAGGCTCTCGAGCTCGCCGCCGGGGCGACGTTCGAGGTGCTGCTCACCGACCTGGGCCTGCCCGATATCCCCGGCGACATGGTGATTCGCCACGTCCTGGCCACGACGGGCCGCCGGCCGTGGGTCGTGGTGGTGACCGGCTACGACGAGCCGTTCATCGGGCGTGCGCGCGCGGCCGGCGCGGACGTCGTGCTCACCAAGCCGATCGCGTGGTCACAGTTGCTCGACCGGCTGGCGCCCCGGCCCTCGGCGCCGCTGGCCGCGTGAGATCGGGGCAAAAAGTCCGGAGAAGCGCGATCCGCTTCCCCCGGATTGCCTTGTAGATTCTGCGCCCTAACGGGTAACGCTGTACCCCTTGCCCTGCATGCAGGCCCCGTAGGCCCGGTCGTAACCCTCGCGATTGCGCGTGTAGCCGTAGCCGGCGCCGGCCGCCGTGCCGCCCACGCCGCCCACCACCGCCCCGACCGCCGCGCCCTTGCCGGCGCCGGCGCCCGACGCG
>DASSLH010000147.1:0-12070 GCA_035689625.1 Candidatus Methylomirabilota bacterium
CAGCGCCCGGCTCATCTCGTCGGGCGACAGCGCCAGGGCGCGGTGGCACGCCTCGACCGCGGTCGTCCAGTCGCCGCGCAGCGCGCGAGCCCAGCCGCCGACCCAGGCCGCGTAGCTGGCCAGCCGCGGGTCGCGCAGCCGGTCGGCCAGCGTGGAGACCCAGGCCGCCGAGTCGAGCGCGTCGTCGAGCCGGCCGAGCTCCAGGAGGTTGAGCGCGCGCATCCAGTAAGTCATCGCCAGCCACCAGCGCTCGCCGCTGGCTTCCAGCAGCGCGATGGCCCGGCGGCCGTGCTCGACGCCGCGGCGGAAGTCGCCCGACCAGAAGGACTCGCGCGTGAGCGTGTAGTGTGCGCGGCCGGCGGTGGCGGTGTCGCCGGCGCGCTCGGCCTCGGCCAGCGCGCGCTCGCCGTGGGCGACCGCGCGCGCCGTCTCACCCAGCATTCCGCGCACGGCGGCCAGCCGGAAGTGCAGCTGGGCGACGAGCGAGGGATCGCCGAAGCGCTCGAAGTCGGCCTCGCGCGCCAGCAGCTCCTCGGCGACCTCCGAGAGCCGGCCGAGCAGGAACTCCGCGTGGGCGCGCTCGAGCAGGAGCTCCAGCGCGACCCGCTCGGCGTCGGCGCCCAGGCGCGCGGCGTGGGTCTCCGCCTGGCGCAGGGCGGCGACCGCCTCGGCGTTGGCGTAGGCGGCCATCGCCCGCGCGGCCACGCGGCGCAGCGCCTGCACGGCCTTGTCGTCGCGCGTGGTGCGCGTCCAGTGATAGGCCAGGCGCTCCCAGGCGGGCTCCTTGCGCTCGGGCGCCTGCGCCTCCAGCGCGGTGGCGGCCGCCTCGTGCAGCGCCTGGCGCGGCGCGCTCAGCAGGCTCTCGTAGGCGACCTCCTGGATCAGCGCGTGGTTGAACGCGTAGACGGGGTCGGCGCCGCCGACCTGCTCGTGCACGAAGTCCAGCCGCGTGAGCTCGGCCAGGTGCGCGCCGACCGAGCCGGGCCCATCCCACATGGACTCCAGCAGCGGGCGCGGGAACTCGCGGCCGAGCACCGCGGCCGTCTGCAGCAGCCGCTTGGGCGCGTCGGACAGCCGATCGATGCGCGCGCTCAGCACCGCACGCAGCGAGTCCGGCACGCTCGGCGCGTCCTCCTGCCGGCCCTGCTCGGCCACCGCGCGCGCCAGCTCCTCGAGGAACAGCGGGTTGCCGTCGGCGCGATCGAGGATGGCCCGGATCAGCGCGGCCGGCAGCTGCGTGCGCGCCACGATGTCGCCGACCAGCGCGAGGCTGTCGTCCTCGCTCAGCGGCGGCAGCGTGATCGAGGTCACGCACTCCGGCGAGCCCCAGCGCGGCCGCCAGTCCGGCCGGTGCGTCGCCACCAGCAGCACCGGCGCGTCCTCCAGCTCTCCGACCAGCGACGTGAGGTACTCGTCGGAGGCCGTGTCGATCCAGTGCAGGTCCTCGATGACGATCAGCAGCGGGCGGCGCCGGCTCGCCTCCAGCAGCATCAGCTTCAGGGTCTCGAGCGTGCGCGCGCGGATGGTCTCGGAGGGCACGTCCTCCAGCGCGGCAGCGCCGTCCTTGACGCCGAGCAGCTGCAGCAGCAGCAGCGGCCGCTCGTCGCCCTCGATGCCGAGCGTGCGCAGGGTGTCGCGCACCTTGGCCGTCACCGTCTCGGGCGGATCCCGCTCGTCGATGCCGCACTGGCCGCGAACGAGGTCGAGCAGCGGCAGGAAGGGAATCGAGGCACCGTACGAGCGGCAGCGCGCCTCCAGCGTGGTGACGTCGGTGCCGCCCAGCGTGCGGCGGAACTCGTAGAGCAGGCGCGACTTGCCGCCGCCGGCCTCGGCGACGACGCTCACCAGCCGCCCCTCACCGGCCTGGGCCTCGACGAGCAGCTCGCCCAGCCGGCGCAGCTCGCGGTCGCGGCCGACGAAGCGCCCGAGCGCACGCTCGGCCGCGCGCTCGTAGGCCGACTGCCGCGGCGCCAGGCCCAGCAGCTTGTAGGCGGCGACCGGCTCCGCCTTGCCCTTGACGCTCAGCGCGCCGGCCGCCTGCAGCCGCAGCTCGCCGCGCACGAGGCGCGCCGTCGCCTCCGAGAGCAGGATCTCGCCGGGCTCGGCGGCCTGCTGCAGGCGCGCCGCCACGTTGGTCGTGTCGCCCACCGCGGTGTAGTCCATGCGCAGGTTGTCGCCGATGGAGCCGACGACGACGAGGCCGGTGTTGAGCCCCATGCGCACGGCCAGCTCGGCGCCGGGCCCCAGCCCGGCGTACGAGCTGCGGTCCTTCAGCGCGCGGCGGATCCTGAAGGCGGCCAGCGCCGCGCGGCGGGCGTCGTCCTCGTGGGACAGCGGCGCGCCGAACAGGGCCATGAAGCCGTCGCCCAGGAACTGGTTGATGGTGCCCTCGTAGCGGTGGACCTCGCCCAGCGCCAGCTCGAAGAAGCCGTTGAGCAGGGCGTGCATGCGCTCGGGCCCCACGCGCTCGGCGAGCGGAGTGGAGTTGGCCAGATCGCAGAACAGCACGGTGACCTGCTTGCGCTCGCCCTCCAGCGCCGCCCGCGAGGTGAGGATGCGCTCGGCGAGATGCTTGGGCGTGTACGCGGCCGGCGAGGCGAACTCGCTGCGGCCGCGCAGGTCACGCCCGCACTCCAGGCAGAACTTCGCCGAGTCGGGAAGCTCCGTGGAACAGTTCGGGCAGAGCATCCACCCGCCCGGCGATCAGCCGAGGAACGACCGCAGCATCCAGGCCGATTTCTCGTGCTGCTCCAGCAGGCCGGTCAGGAAGTCGGCCGTGCCCGCGTCCTTGAACTTGTCGGTGACGGCGTCCACGTCGGCGCGCAGCGTGCGGGCGAGCGCCTCGTGGTCGGCCAGCAGCGTGGCCAGCATCTCGCGGGCGGCCGGCGCCACGCCCGGCTCCTCGGGCAGGCGCGCGCTCTTGCGGAACTCCTCCAGCGTGCCGGCGGCCCGGCCGCCCAGCGCGCGCACGCGCTCGGCCACCTCGTCCACGACGTCGTCGAGCGCCTCGTACTGCGCCTCAAAGAACTTGTGGAGGTCGTTGAACGAAAGACCGGTCACGTTCCAGTGGTAGTTGCGGGTCTTGGTGTACAGCAGGTACTCGTCGGCCAGCAGCGTATTGAGGATGGCGATCACCGCCTGGCGATCGCCATCGCGAAGTCCGATGTTGGGCGTCATGTCGTGGCTGTCCTCCGCCGGTTGAGATGTTCGGTCCACGGCGAGGGGTTCGGTCGCCATGCTAGAGTGACCCCGCCAGGAGGGATTATCATGCGGTTGCCCGAGCGTGTCACGCTGTGCGAGGTGGGAACCCGCGACGGCTTCCAGATCGAGTCCGAGTTCATTCCCACCGAGCAGAAGATCGAGGTCGTGAACCTCCTGACCGAGGCCGGCGTGCCGCGCATCGAGGTCACCTCGTTCGTGCATCCCAAGGCGGTGCCGCAGCTGCGCGACGCCGAGGCCGTCATGGCGGCCATCCGGCGGCGGCCGGGCACGCGCTACGCCGCGCTGGTGCCCAACGACAAGGGCGCCGCCCGCGCGGTGGACGCCGGCGTGGACGTCATCCACACCGTGCTGTCGGCCAGCGAGAGTCACAACCTGGCCAACGTGAACATGACGATCGCCGAGTCGCTCGACAAGCTGCGCGCGGTCGGCCAGCTGGCGGCGCGGGCCGGCGTGCCGGTGCAGTGCGGGATCTCGACGTCGTTCGGCTGTCCGTTCGAGGGCGACGTGCCGGTCGAGCGGCTGGAGGGCGTGGTTGCGCGGCTCGTGGACCTCGGCGCGCGCGGCATCGGGCTGGCCGACACCACGGGCATGGCCAATCCGCGCCAGGTCAGCGACGTGCTGGCGCGGCTGATGCCGCGCTTCCCCGGCGTCGAATGGACGCTGCACACGCACGACACGCGGGCGATGGCGATCCCGAACATCCTGACCGCCCTGGCGTGCGGGGTGACGAACTTCGACGCCTCCATCGGCGGCCTCGGCGGCTGTCCGTTCGCCCCGGGCGCGTCCGGCAACGTCTGCAGCGAGGACCTCGTGCACTGCCTGCACGCGATGGGCGTCGAGACCGGCATCGACCTCGGCAAGCTGATCGGCGTCGCCAGGCGCGTGGAGCAGATCATCGGCCGCCCGCTGCCCGGGCAGATCATGAAGGCCGGGCCCTCGACGCGGCGGTATCCCGTGCCCGACTCCGTCGCCGGCCGGCTCAAGGCCTCATGACGAAGAAGGCGCAGCGGATGCTGGCGGTCATGGACCGCGCGACCAGTCTCTGGCGCATCCCCAACATCGGCCGCGCCAAGGGCCGGGTCATCCGCCGGCTGATCGAGCGCCACCGCCCGACGCGGGCGCTCGAGATCGGCTCGCTGCTCGGCTACTCGGCGATCCTCATCGCCGGCGCGCTGCCACCGCGCGGCCGGCTCACCTGCCTGGAATCCAACGACTACCTGGCGAAGTTCGTGAAGAGCAACGTCGCGGCGGCCGGCCTCGGCCGCCGCGTGCGGGTCGTCGTGGGCGACGCGCTGCGCGCCATCCCGCTGCTGCCGGGCCGCTTCGACTTCGTCCTCATCGACGCCCGCAAGGAGGACTACCTCGACTACCTGCACCAGCTCGAGCCCAAGCTCGCGGCCGGCGCCGTGGTCGTCGCCGACAACACCGGCGTCTTCCGTCGCGACGTCGCGCCCTACCTCGAGTACGTGCGCGACCCGCACGGCGCCTGGCAGTCGCGCGAGCACGTCTTCGACGACGACGCCATGGAAGTGAGCGTACGGAGACCGTGACCGAGGGGCGGTCATGAGCCTGGCCGCGTACATCTCGCCGGGCGGCGATCTGCCGGCGGCGATCGAGCTGGCCCGGCGCGCCGAGACCCTCGGCTACGACAGCGCCTGGGTCACGCACGGCCTCGGCCGCGACTCCTTCCTCGTCCTGGCCGCCTACGGCGCCGTGACCACGCGCCTGGGCCTCGGCAACGGTGTGGTGCCGATCTACCCGCGGCATCCCGTTGCGATGGCGCAGGCGGCGCTGACGCTGAACGAGATGACGCGCGGCCGCTTCCGCCTCGGCATCGGCGTCAGCCACCGCGCCTCGATGGACGCGATGCTCGGCGTGCCGATCACCGAGCCGCTGGCCGTCATGCGCGAGTACGTCGCCGTGCTGCGCGGCGCGCTCGCCGGCGCCATCGACTTCGCCGGCAAGCACTTCCGCGTGCGCTGGAGCCTGGCGTTGCCGACGCGACCGCCGGCGCCGCCGATCTATCTCGCCGCGCTCGGCCCGAAGATGTGCGAGCTGGCCGGCGAGATCGCCGACGGCGCGATCCTCTGGCTCACGTCGCCCGACTACGTGCGCGACGTCGCCCGGCCGGCCATCGAGCGCGGCCGGCGGCGCGCCGGCAAGGCGCTGGAGGGCTTCGAGATCGTGGCGGCGGTGCCGCTGGCGGTGACCGACGACCCCGCCGCGGCGCTGACCGCCTTCCGTGGCGAGCTCGTCCGGTACGTGACGCTGCCGTTCTATCGCGCCATGATGCAGGCCAGCGGGCTCGGCGACGCGCTGGCCGCGTACGATCGCGACGGCGCCGTGCCCGAGTCGCTGGCGCGGGCGCTCGGCGGCATCGGCGACGCTGCCGCCGCGCGCGCCTGTCTCGACGCCTATCGCCGGGCGGGCGTCACGCTGCCCGCCGTCCGTCCCATCACGTTTCCCGACGCGCCGTGGTACCGGCCGACGCTGGAGGCCGCCGCGCACTGGTGAGGCCGGTGGTGGCCGTCGCTGCGCTCCTGCTGGCCGCCTGCGCGGGCGGCCGCGGCGAGGCCGTGCGCATGCTGCCGCGCGATCCCGGCGCCTCGGTGCTCTACGTCGCGCTCGGCGACAGCACCGTGGAGGGCGTGGGCGCCAGCTCGCCGGCCGCGACCTACGTCGCGCGGCTGCACGCGCGCCTGCGCGGCGTCTACCCGCGGGCGGGCGTGATCAACCTCGGCGTCGGCGGCGCCACCTCGCGCGACGTCGTCGCCGACCAGGTCGAGCGAGCGATCCTGCTGCGGCCGCAGCTGGTGACGCTGTCGGTGGGGCCGAACGACGTCACCGAGCAGGTGCCGGTGACGGAGTACGAGGCCAACGTGGACACGATCCTGCGCCGCCTCACCGCGGAGACGCGTGCCGTCGTCGTCGCCAACCTGCTGCCCGACCTGGCCGTCACCCCGCGCTTCCGCGGCCGCGACAGCACGCCGGAGGTCGCGCGGCTGACCGTGCAGTTCAACGAGGCGCTGCGCCGGCAGGCGAGCCGGCATGGCGTCGAGCTGGTCGATCTCTACACGGTGAGCCGGGCCGAGCTCCCGCTCCGGCCCGAGCTGGTCGGGCGCGACGGCTATCATCCCTCCGACCTCGGTTACGCGCGCTGGGCGGAGCTCTTGTGGACGGGCGTCGAGCGTCGCATCGCCCGGCGTGAATAACGTGGTGCCGGCCGGCGTCCAAGGGCCATCACACATCCGGGGAGGGTCGGCATGCGGCTGGCTCTGGCGCTCGCGCTGATCGTCGTGACCGTGGTG
This sequence comes from Candidatus Methylomirabilota bacterium, assembly GCA_035689625.1. Lineage (GTDB taxonomy): Bacteria > Methylomirabilota > Methylomirabilia > Rokubacteriales > CSP1-6 > AR5. The sequence continues at coordinate 6,531 of DASSLH010000147.1, forward strand.
GTGCCGTTCGCGGCCCAGGCCGGCCAGGCGCGCGCCGCGTTCGGCGTTCCCGGCGACCGCACGCCGTCGCCGCCGCGCACTCCCTCGGTGATCGTCGGCGGCGACCCCGGCATCTACGGCTTCGACGGCCACCGCCACCGGCATCGCGACGGCGTCGATGTCGTCGTCCCGTCGGTCGTCTTCGTCTCGCCCGGCCGGTGCTGGCAGTCCGGCTACTGGACGTACCAGTGGGTGCCGCAGGCCTACTCGTACAGCACCTACGTGCCGGGCTACTGGGCCGACGGCTCCTGGATCGCCGCCCACTACGAGCCCGGCTTCTACAGCGGCGGCTACTACCAGCCGCTCTGGGTCGAGGGGTACTGGACCGGTTGTTGATGGGGGCCCCGAAATGGCCCCCAAGCCGCCAACCGCTCGGGCCGCCCCGGCGTACCGTGGCGGCCCTCGACATCGCTCGCTGACACGCGGGCCGCGGCGCCTGCGATAATGCTCGGGCATGCGCCGCTACGTCGCCTCGCGCCTGGCGCAGTCCGCGCTGGTCGTGCTGCTCTCGCTCACCGCCGTGTTCGGCATGGTGCGCCTCGGCGGCGATCCCGTGCTGCTCTTCCTGCCGATGGACATCCAGGCCAAGGACGTCAACGAGATCCGCCAGCGCCTGGGCTTCAACGATCCGCTGCCCGTGCAGTACGCGCGCTACATGAAGGGCGCGCTGCACGGCGACTTCGGCGAGTCGCTGCGCTACCGCCGCGACGCCCTCGGCCTGGTGCTCGAGCGGCTCCCGGCCACGCTGCTGCTGGCCGGCACGTCCATCGCGCTCACGCTCGTCGTCGCAGTGCCGCTGGGGCTGCTCACGGCGGTGCGCCGCGATTCGTTCGTGGATCACGCCGGCACCATCGTAATGGTCCTCGGCCAGGCCACGCCGGGCTTCTGGCTCGGACTGATGCTGATCTATCTCTTCGCCGTACAGCTGCGCTGGCTGCCCACCGGCGGCACCGGCTCCCTCGCCCACCTCGTGATGCCGTCGGTCGTGCTGGCGGCATTCTTCTCGGCGCGGGTGGCGCGGCTCACGCGCTCGGCGGTGATCGACGTGCTGGGCGAGGAGTACATCACGACGGCGCGCGCCAAGGGTCTGGCCGAGAGCCGCGTGATCGGCAAGCACACGCTGCGCAACTCGGCGATCCCGATCGTGACGCTGGCCGGGCTGGAGGCCGGCCAGCTGCTGGGCGGCGCCGTCATCACCGAGACGATCTTCGCCTGGCCGGGCCTCGGCCGCCTCACCGTGCAGGCGCTGCTCAACCGCGACTTCCCCGTGGTGATGGCCGCCGTCTCGTTCACCTCCATCGTCTACACGCTGATGAACCTCGCGGTCGACCTCGCCTACGGCTGGCTCGATCCCCGCGTCCGGGTGCAATCCTGAAGAAATACCTCGGCCTCGCGCTCGCGCTGGCCGCGCTGCTCGCGGCGGCCGGCGCGCCGTGGCTCACGCGCCAGGACCCGCTGCGCGCGGAGTTCACGGTGTCGCTCAAGCCGCCCGGCACGCCGGGCCACCCGCTGGGCACGGACCAGCTCGGCCGCGACCTGCTGGCCCGCGTGCTCTACGGCGCGCGTTTGGCGCTGTTCATCGGCGTGTGCACGGTGCTGGTGACGGCGGTGGTGGGCGGGCTGCTGGGGCTCGTGGCCGGCTTCGTCGAGCGCTGGCCGTCGGCGGTGCTCATGCGCATCGCCGACGTGCAGCTGTCGTTTCCCTTCATCCTGCTGGCGCTGACCATCAACGCGATCGTGGGCCTCGGCCTGCGCAACATCATCTTCAGCCTGTCGGCGGCCGGCTGGGTCGTCTACGCTCGCGTCGTCCGCGGCGAGGTCCTCTCGGTCAAGCAGCGCGACTTCGTCCACGCCGCCACCGCGCTCGGCGTGGGCCGCCCGCGCCTGCTCTTCCGCCACGTGCTGCCCAACGTGGCGCCCTCGCTCATCGTCGTCGCCAGCCTGCAGTTCTCGCAGTTCATCGTGGCCGAGGCGGCGATCAGCTTTCTCGGCTTCGGCGTGCAGCCGCCGACGCCGGCCTGGGGCAGCATGCTCAGCGAGAGCCGGGACTTCCTCTACGTGGCCTGGTGGCTGGCGGCGTTCCCGGGTGCCGCGCTCGCCCTCACCGCGCTGGGCGTCAACCTGCTCGGTGACTGGCTGCGCGACACCCTGGACCCGAAGCTGCGCGTGTAGCTACTTCGTCGGCGCCGGCGCGGCGGCCGTGGGCGACGACGTCCCGACCACCACCGGGTACTTCGCGCACGCGGTGAATCCGACCACCGCGGCCAGCAGCGCGAGCACGAGCATGGTCGATTTCATTCGCTCTCCTCCCCTGGTCGTTTCGGCTCCTGCAACGGGCCCGGGAGTGCACGCCCGGTACCAGACGCGCAAGTGCGCGGGGAATCGAGCGATCGCCGCCCGGCTCGGGGCGGCGGTGACAGTCCGGCGCGACGGGTTGGCCGGATCTGTCAGCCGCCGGACAGTCGCGGGGCCGGGCGTCTCGCGCTACACTGCTGGCCCCGACGGAATCCAGCACCAGGGAGATGCGCATGCGCTCATTGCGAGTCGTGACCGTTGCCGCCGTCGTCACCGCGCTGGCGCTCGCCGCCACCGCGGCGGCCCAGGATCGGGTCAAGAGCAAGGAGGTCGTGATCGGGCTCGGCGCCGAGCCGCGCACGATGCTGGCCGTCACGATCGTGGACTGGACGACCAACGACATGCTCGAGCACATCTACGATCGCCTGCTCGACCGCGACGCCAAGACGCTGCGGCCCAAGCCGATGCTGGCGACCAGCTGGAAGGTCGTGAACGACACGACGTGGGAGTTCACCCTGCGCAAGGGCGTGAAGTTCCACAACGGCGAGCCGTTCACGGCCGAGGCCGTCAAGGCCACGTTCGACTACATGCTCAACCCGGCCAGCAAGAGCCACTACGCGACCGCCGCCTACTGGAAGCCGCTCAAGGACGTGCAGATCGTCAACGACTACGTCGTGCGGCTGGTCACCGACAAGCCCTACCCGAGCGTGCTGGACCACGCCTCGCTCACCGACCTGCTGATCATGCCGGCCAAGGCGCTGCGCGAGCAGGGCGCCGAGAAGCTCGCCCAGCATCCCATCGGCACCGGGCCGTTCAAGTTCGTCGAGTGGAAGCGCGACGAGCGCCTGGTCCTCGAGCGCAATCCCGACTACTGGCAGGGCCCGGCCGACGTGAGTCGGGTGACGTTCCGGTTCATCCCCGAGTTCAGCGCCCGCCTGGCCGCGCTGCTCTCCGGCGAGATCGACATCATGAAGGACGTGCCGCCCCAGGTCGTGGAGACGGTCGACAAGAGCGGCCGAGCCAAGGTGCGCTCGACGGTCTCCTCGCGCATCAACTACCTGGCGCTGGTGAACCTCAAGCCGGGACCGATGCAGGACGTGCGCGTGCGGCGGGCCATGAACCACGCGGTCAACGTGGACGAGCTGATCGCCCAGGTGCTCAAGGGGCACGCGACGAAGATGTGCGGGCCGCTGGCGCCGGCCAACGTGGATTACGCGCCGGTCGAGTGCTACCGGTACGATCCTCAGCGCGCCCAGGCGCTCTTCAAGGAGGCCGGCGTCGATCCGGCGAAGCTGCAGCTGACGCTGGATACCCCGTCCGGACGGTATCCGCTGGACAAGGATGTTTCGCTCGCGATCGGGGCGCAGTTACAGAAGATCGGCATCACCACGAACGTGGTGGTCAACGAGTGGGGGACTCACCTAGACAAGATCAAGAACCGCAACACCGGCGACATGTTCTTCCTGGGCTGGGGCCCGGCCCTGCACGGCCAGGGCACGATCGAGCCGCTCTTCAAGGCCGACGCGACGTACTCGTCGTACGGCAACAACAAGGTCCTCGACGACAAGATCGCCCGCGCGGTGACGCTGGTGGACGCCAAGGCGCGGGCGGCCGCCTACGCCGAGCTGCAGAAGCTGGTGCACGACGAGGCGCCCTGGGTGTTCCTCTGGCAGCAGCACGACCTCTACGGCGTCGCCAACACCGTCGAGTGGACGCCGCGCGCCGACGAGAAGGTCTGGATGTACGACGCCAAGGTCGTCGCGCGATAGCGCGACGAGGAGACGCCAAATGAGCCTGACCGTCTTCACGAACGCGTTCCTGATCGACTGCACGGGCGCCGAGCCGCACGAGGGCGCGGCGGTCGTCGTCGAGGACGACCGCATCCGCGATGTCCTGCCCGGCGGCAAGGTGGGCGCGCTGCCCGGCCGCGTGACCACGCACGACCTGCGCGGCAAGACGCTGATGCCGGGGCTGACCGACGCCCACGTGCACATCTGCGCGGTGACCGAGAACATCACCGACCAGCACCGCTACTACCCCCCGTCCTACATCGCCGCCCGCGCCATGCAGCGCGCGCACGAGTGCCTGATGCAGGGCTTCACGACGGTGCGCGACGCCGGCGGCGCCGATTACGGCTTCCGGATGGTGCTGGAGGAAGGACACTTCCCCGGCCCCCGCCTGCTCGTCTCCGGCCGCTACATCTCGCAGACCGGCGGCCACGGCGACAAGCGGCGGCGCTCGGAGTGGATCGATCCCATCGACGGCTGCGTGGGGATGATCGGCTTCATCGCCGACGGGCCCGACGAGGTGCGCAAGGCCGCCCGCGAGAACATCCGCCGCGACGTGGACCAGATCAAGATCATGGCCTCCGGGGGCGCCATGTCGCCCGCCGACGAGCTCGACACCACCCAGTACACGGTGGCCGAGATGCGGGCGGCCGTCGAGGAGGCCCAGGCCGTCGGCAAGTACGTGCTGAGCCACGCCTACTCCGACAGCGCGGTGCGCCGCGCCGTCGAGGCCGGCGTCCGCTCGATCGAGCACGGCAACCTCATCCGCGAGACGGCCGCCAAGGCCATCAAGGACGCCGACGCGTTCCTGGTGCCGACGATGGTGACCTACGAGGCGATCTACCGCGAGGGCAAGCGCTACGGGATCGGCGACCACCAGATCGCCAAGATCGACCTGGCGCGCCAGCAGTCGGTGCAGGGCCTCACCCACGCCTACAAGGCCGGCTGCAAGATCGGCTCGGGCTCCGACCTGCTCGGCGACATGATGACCCAGCGCGCCGTGGAGTTCGAGCTCAAGGGCCAGGTGATGAAGCCGATGGAGGTGCTGCTGTCGGCGACCAGGGTCAACGCCGAGCTGTTCCGCATGGCCGACAAGATCGGCTCGGTCGAGCCCGGCAAGTATGCCGACCTGCTGGTCGTGGACGGCAATCCGCTGAAGAACCTGCGGGTGTTCCAGAACCAGGACAACCTGAAGGTCATCATGAAGGGCGGCCATGTCTTCAAGCAAGCACTCTGAGGTCATCCTCGATCAGTTCACGCGCCAGGCGGTGCCGTTCGCGACGTCGGCGCCGATCCGGGACGAGGCGGCGCTGCGACTGGTCGTGGAGTTCAGCGGCGCCGGCCCCGACGACACCGTGCTCGACGTGGCGTGCGGGCCCGGCCTCATCGTGGTGGCCTTCGCCCGGGTCGTGAAGCACG
>DASSLH010000148.1:0-4573 GCA_035689625.1 Candidatus Methylomirabilota bacterium
ATCCGCGCCGCCGCCAACAACCGCGAGGGCGCCGCCCTGGTCGGCATCAACGTGCCGCGCGTCTACCTGGTCGCGTTCTCGCTCGGCACGATGGCCGCCGCGCTGGCCGGCGCCGTGATCGTGCCGTTCTCGCTCGTGAGCCCGTTCGTGGGCCACGAGTTCATCCTCAAGGCCTTCGTCATCGCCGTGCTGGGCGGGCTCGGCAGCGTGGGCGGCGCGCTGGCCGGCGGGCTGCTGATCGGCCTGATCGAGGCGATCTCGAGCCTCTACATCTCCGCCTCGCTCGGCAACGCCATCGTCTTCGCGATCCTCATCGCGGTGCTGCTCTACCGGCCGTGGGGCCTCTTCGGCCAGGCGCGGGTGTGAGGTGAGCGCGCGCGCCGGGCTCGCGCTGGCCATCGTCGTCGCCGCGCTGGCGGTGCCGCTGGTGGCCGGCCAGCACCTGCTGACGGCGTTCATCGTCGCCCTGCACGCGGCCTACCTGGCGCTGGCCTGGAACATCGCCGCCGGCTACGCCGGCCAGTTCTCGCTGGGTCACAGCCTCTTCTACGGCGTCGGCGCCTACGCCTCCACGGTGCTGTACGTGCGGGCCGGGCTCACGCCGTGGGCAGGCATGTTCGCCGGCGCCGTGCTGGCCGGCGTCATCGGCGTGGCGCTGGCGCTGGGCGTCTATCGCTACAACGTGCGCGGCATCTTCTTCGCGCTCGTCACGCTGGGCGCGGCCGAGGTCGGGCGCGGGCTGGTCGAGAACTGGGACTTCGTGAAGGGCCCGGCCGGCATCCTGCTGACGATGCAGAGCGCGCCCCGCGACTTCCTGTTCCTGCGCCGCGAGCCCTACTACTACGTCGCGCTCGCGATGGTGCTGGCGCTGATCGCGATCAGCCTCGGCCTGGAGCGCTCGCGCCTGGGCCAGTACTTCCTGGCCGTGCGCGAGGACGAGGCGGCCGCCGAGGCTTCCGGCGTGGACACGTACCGCGCCAAGACGATCGCCATCGGGCTGTCGGCGGCGCTCACCGCGTTCGCCGGCTCCTTCTACGCGCAGTTCTACCTCTACATCTCGCCGGACACCGTGCTGGTCTTCGAGCCGCAGCTGACGATGATGCTGGGCACGATGGTCGGCGGCGCCGGCACCGCGCTGGGCCCCGTGCTGGGCTCGGTGCTCTTCAGCGGCCTCGGCGAGGCGCTGCGCAACCTGCCGTTCGAGAACACGCGCCAGGTCGTCATCGGCAGCAAGCTCGCCTACGCCATCCTCCTGATCGTCATCCTCATCTACCTGCCCGGCGGGCTCATCACGCTGGGCCGGCGGCGGGCCCGGACATGAGCGCCCTGCTGGGGGTGCACAACGTGTCCAAGCGCTTCGGCGGCCTGCAGGCGCTGAGCGACGTGACGTTCGGCGTCGGCTACCGCGAGATCGTCGGCATCATCGGGCCCAACGGCGCCGGCAAGACGACGCTGTTCAACGTCATCACCGGCGTGTTCGCCCCCGACAGCGGGCACGTGGAGCTGCGCGGCATGGACGTCACCGGCTGGGCGCCGCACCGCATCTGCCGGCTCGGCGCCGCCCGCACGTTCCAGATCGGCAAGCCGTTCGCCGCGCTCAGCGTGCTGCAGACCGTGCGCATCGGCAGCCTCAACCGCGTGCGCGACATGCGCGACGCCACCGCCCAGGCGCTGCACGTGCTGGAGATGGTCGGCCTGGCCGACAAGCGCGATCATCTCGGCCGCAACCTCACGGTCATCGAGCGCAAGCGCCTGGAGCTGGCGCGCGCGCTGGCGACCGGCCCCTCGCTGCTGCTGCTGGACGAGGTCGCCGCCGGCCTGCGCCCGGCCGAGATCCAGGAGATGATCGCGCTCGTGCGCCGCATCGCTGCCGGCGGTGTGAGCGTGCTCATCATCGAGCACGTGATGGAGGCGGTCATGCGCCTCTCCGCGCGCATCGTGGTGCTGAACTACGGCGAGGTCATCGCCGAGGGCACGCCGGAGAGCCTGGTGAACGATCCGCGCGTGATTGAGGCCTACCTGGGCGAGGCGTACTCGCTTGCTTGAGGTCCAGAACCTCTCGGTCGCCTACGGCGACGTGCACGTGCTGCACGGCGTGACGCTGCGCGTGGGCCGCGGCGAGATCGTCTCGCTGGTCGGCGCCAACGGCGCCGGCAAGACGACGGCGCTGCGCGCGGTCTCCGGCCTGCTGCCGGTGCTGGAGGGCGCCGTCGCCTTCGACGGCGAGCCGATCACCGGCCTGGCGCCCTCGCGCATCGTCGCGCGCGGCCTGGCCCACGTGCCCGAGGGCCGCCAGCTCTTCACCAACATGAGCGTGCAGGACAACCTCGAGATGGGCGCCTACCTGCCCGCCGCCCGCGCCGAGCTGGCGAAGACGCTGGCGTGGGTGACCGCGCTCTTTCCGCGCCTGGGCGAGCGCCGCACCCAGCAGGCCGGCACGCTCTCCGGCGGCGAGCAGCAGATGCTGGCCATCGCCCGCGCGCTCATGTCACGGCCACGGCTGCTGATCCTGGACGAGCCGTCGCTGGGCCTGGCGCCGATCATGGTCAAGACCATCTTCGAGGCGATCGCGCGCATCAACGCCGAGGGCACGACCGTGCTCCTCGTCGAGCAGAACCTGGCGCAGTCGCTGCGCCTCTCGCACCGCGGCTACGTGCTGGAGACCGGGCGCATCGTGCTGCAGGGCACCGGCGCCGAGCTGCTGGCCAACCCGCACACGCGCAAGGCGTTCCTGGGCGTCTGAGCGCGCCGGGTATAATCGCGCCGGAGGACCCGACCATGCAGATCCGCCTCTCGTCGGAAGCCGCCGCCGCGGCGAAGCAGGGCGCCGGTCGCATGAGCGTGGACGAGTTCCTCGCGCGCTTCCCCGAGGTGCCGCGCGATCTCAAGGACGAGCCCGTGCTGGCTCAGTACGTCGACGCCTTCGGCCCGCAACTGCGCGAGGCGCGCAAGCCCACGCCCTGCATGGGCACCGAGGGCGGCGACGCCGGCCATCGCTTCTACGCGGTGCTCGTCAACGATCTGGCGATCTACGGCATCGGCCTGGCCCGGCGCGAGCGCACGCTGGCGCGGCTGGCCGCGCGCCTGGACGAATATCGCAAGCATCCGGCCACGTACGCGTGCACGCTGGTGCCGCACCTCACGCCCGACACACCGCGCTCCGGCTGCAGCGCCTGACCATTCCCAGGAGGACACGCTCATGACCCGCATCACCCGCCGCGAGTTCGTCACGTCGTCCGCGCTCGCCGCCGCCGGCACCACGCTGGCCCCCCGGCTCGTCGGCGCGCAGGCCAGGGAGATCCAGCTCGCGGCGGTCGTCGCGCTGACCGGCACCAACGCCGCGTGGGGCCAGCGCACGTGGAACGCGTTCTCGCTGGGCTGCGACATGGTGAACGAGCAGGGCGGCGTGAAGTCGCTGGGCAGCGCCCGGCTGAAGGCGACCGTGTACGACACCGAGTCCAAGCCCGAGGTGGCGGGCTCGCAGACCGAGAAGGCCGTGCAGCGCGGCGCCGTCGCCATCACCGGCACCAACCAGAGCGCGGCGAGCGTCGTGGCCACGCAGATCTGCGAGCGCGAGGGCGTGTCGTTCGTGTGCGCGACCAACGTGGACCCGCTCATCACCGCGCGCGGCTTCAAGTACACGTTCCGCACCTCGCCCATCGTGGACTCCTACGTGCGCGACCTGCTCGGCTACGCCAAGGAGCTGGGCCAGTCCACCGGCAAGCCGGCCAGGAAGCTGGCGATCCTGAGCGAGAACTCGATCGTCGGCCAGTCCTCCGTGGAGGGCGCGCGCAAGGTCGCCAAGGAGCTCGGCTACGACCTGGTCGAGGCCGACACCTACGACGCCAGCAAGACGCAGAACTTCGCGTCCTACATCTCCAAGTACAAGGGCGCGGGCGTCGAGATGCTGATCGGCCACAACAAGCCCAGCGACGCCATCCTGATCACGCGCACGATGAAGGAGCTGAACTACAACCCGATGGCGTACGGCGGCATCCTGGGCGGGCACGTCTCCACCGAGTACGTCAACGCGCTCGGCAAGGACGCCGAGAACGTCCTCTGCACCACCTCATGGTCCGGTGACGCCGACATCCCCGGCCTCAAGGAGCTGTCGAAGAAATACCAGGACCGCTACAAGGAGCACATGGACTCGACCAGCGCCGGCGGCTTCACCGCCTTCTCGGTGATCTGGGACTCGCTCGAGCGCGCGAAGTCCGCCGACCGCACCAAGCTCCGCGACGCCATCGCCGCCACCCAGCTCAAGACCGGCGACAAGATGTACATGCAACTCCGCGGCGCGAAATTCCTCCCCAACGGCGAGAACTCCCTCGCCGGCGGCCTCGTCTTCACGATCAAGAGCAAGGAGTGGGTGACCGTGGCGCCGAAGGAGTACGCGAAGACGACGGCCGCGTGGCCGAAGCCGAAGTGGGGGGCGTAACGATCAACGATGTTACTAGGCAATCCGTCGCACATCGACGATCCTGAACCGCCGCTACCGCTATGCTCTCTCAGGGTGGCACGCCCGCGCCGAATAAACTATGGCGGTGAGACCCCCGTCGCAACCGATAATTAC
>DASSLH010000149.1:0-3210 GCA_035689625.1 Candidatus Methylomirabilota bacterium
GATCGTGTCCGGTCTGGCCACGGGCTCGATCTACTCGCTCATGGCGCTGAGCCTGGTGATCATCTACAACGCGACGCGCACGCTGAACTTCGCGCAGGGCGAGATGCTGATGGTCTCGACGTTCACGGCGTGGGCGGCCCAGCGGGCGCTGGGGCTGCCGCTGGTGCTGGCGCTGCTGGTCGCCGTCGTCGCGGGGGCGGTGATGGCGTTCGTCGTCGAGCGCGTGCTGATCCGGCGGGCGATCGGCGCCACCCACTGGGACGTGCTGATCATCACGCTCGGGCTGTCGCTGATGCTGCGCGCGGGCGCCGGGCTGGCGTGGACGCACGACGAGTTCCCGTTCCCCTCGTTCTTCCCGAGCCGGCCAATCGCGCTGGGCGACGTGCGGCTGGCGCCGGTCTCGCTCGGCGTCATCGGCGCCTCGCTCGCGCTGATGGTCGCGCTCTACCTGCTGTTCGCCCACACGCGGCTGGGACGCGCGATGCGGGCGGTCGCGCAGAACCAGCGCGCCGCCCGGCTGATGGGCATCAGCGTCGAGCGCGTCTACTCGGCGTCCTGGGTGCTGGCCGCCGTGGTGGGCGCGATCGCCGGCGTGCTGGTGGCGCCGGTGATCTTCCTGTCCTCCAAGATGGGGCTGCTGGTGATCAACGGCTTCACCGCGGCGGTGCTGGGCGGCTTCGGCTCGATGCCGGGCGCGGTGGTCGGCGGCATGCTGCTGGGCGTGCTGGAGAACCTGGCGCCGCTCTACCTGCCGTCCGGCATCCGCTACTCGGTGCCGTTCATCGCGCTGGTCGCGATCCTCGTCGCGCGCCCCGCCGGCCTGCTGGGCCGCGTCGAGCGGAGGAAGGTGTGAGCGCGCGGGCGGCGGCGGTGGCGGCGCTCGCGCTGGTGGTGGCGGCGTGGCCGTGGCTGGCCTCGCGCTACTTCGTGTTCCTGGCCAGCCTCGTCCTCGTCAACGCGGTCGTCGCCATCGGACTGAATATGTTGGCCGGCTACACGAACCAGCTCTCGTTCGGCCACGCCGGCTTCCTGGCGATCGGCGCCTACACGGCGGCGCTGCTGACGCTGCACGTGCCGGCGCTGCCGGTGGTGGGCGCGCTGATCGCCGCCGGCCTGGTGACCGCGGTCATCGGCGTCGTCTTCGGCGTGCCGTGCCTGCGCCTGCACGGGCTGTACCTGGCGATGGCCACGCTCGCCTTCGGCGTCGTCATCACCGAGGCGATCCTCAACCTCGACACGCTCACGCGCGGCGCCGACGGCCTGCGCGTGCCGGCCGCCCGGCTAGGGCCGTGGACGCTGGCCGGCGACGGCGCCCGCTACTACCTGGTGGCGGCGGTGGCCGCGCTGATGACGGCGGCGGCGGTGAACCTGGCCCGCACGCGCACCGGCCGCGCCTTCCTGGCCATCCGCGAGAGCGAGATCGCGGCCCAGGCGGTCGGCGTGCCGGTCGCCCGCTACAAGACCGTCGCGTTCGGGCTGTCGGCCTTCTACACCGGCGTGGCCGGCGGCCTCTTCGCGTTCGTGGTGGGCTTCCTCTCGCCCGACGCCTTCGACGTGTTCCTGTCGGTGGACTTCGTGGTGATGATCATCGTCGGCGGGCTGGGCTCGGTGCCGGGCTCCATCGTCGGCGCCGCCCTCGTCACCGTGCTGAACGACACCCTGGCCGGCTTCCAGAACTACCGGCCGCTCGTCTTCGGCGCCATCCTCATCGCCTGCATGCTGTTCATGCCGGGCGGCGTCACCCGCGGGCTCTCGGCGCTCGCGACGGCGGCGGCGCCCTCCAGGAGGACCTCCATGCGATTGCTCTCGTTCGTGCTGCTCGCCGTCGTCACCCTCGCGGCCGCGCCGGCGGCGGCCGAGACCGGCGTGACCGACAGCGAGATCGTGCTGGGCTGCTCCAACTCGTTCTCGGGGCCGCTGGCCTTCACCGGCGAGCAGGCGACGAAGTTCGGCGTCGACCTCTACTTCAAGGTCGTCAACGACGCCGGCGGCATCAACGGGCGCAAGGTGCGGACGATCTACTACGACGACGGCTACCGGCCGCAGGACGCCGTGGCCAACACGCGCAAGCTCGTCGAGCAGGACGGCATCTTCGCCGTCATCGCGCCCCAGGGCACGCCGCCCGTGGTGGCCACGCTGGACTATCTGGAGAGCAACAAGGTGCCCATGCTGTTCCCGTTCCAGGGCTCGCCGGTCGTGCGCGGGCACCGCGACGTGTTCAGCGGGATGACGCTCTACGACCGGCAGGCGAGGATGATGATCGACTACCTGGTCGAGCAGCGGAAGTACAAGACGTTCGCCGCCCTCTACCAGGACGACGAGTACGGCAAGGCGTTCCTGGCCAACTTCGAGAAGGAGCTGGCTCGCTACAAGCTCAAGCTCGTCGCCGCCGAGCCGGTCAAGCGGGGCGTCAACGACGTGAGCGCGCAGATCGCCAAGCTGCAGGCGGCCCGGCCGCAGGTCACGTTCCTGGTGGTCACGCCGCCGCCCGGCGCCCAGGCGCTCAAGGAGCGCCAGAAGATCGGCTGGACGGACACCGTGATGGTCTCGTCGGGGCCGCTCACCGACGAGCGCTACCTGGCACTGGCCGGCGACGCCGCCGAGGGCGTGGAGGGCCTGTCGCTCTGGCCCGATCCGGTCTCGTCCGACCTGCCGGCGCTCAAGGCCTACCGCGAGGCCATGCAGAAGTACTTCCCGAAGAACGAGCCCAATCGCTACTCGCTCTCCGGCTACTTCGCGGCGATGCTCTTCACCGAGGGCGCCAAGCGCGTCGGCCGCACCCTCACGCGCGAGGGGCTGATCACGACGCTGGAGGGCATCAAGGGCTGGGACAGCGGCCTGCTGCCGCCGATCACGATCGGCCCCGATCACGAGACGCAGCGGCAGGGCTTCTGGGTCAAGGTCGAGAAGGGGCACTTCAAGCAGCTGACGGACTGGCTCAGGGCCGACTAGTTGGCGCTGCTCGAGATCGAGCGGCTCTCCCTCGCCTTCGGCGGGCTGGCGGCGCTGAGCGACGTCAGCCTCGCCGTGGGCGAGGGGGAGATCCTCGCGCTGATCGGCCCCAACGGCGCCGGCAAGACGACCGTCTTCAACGTCGTCACCGGCCTCTATCGCCCGCAGGTCGGCCGCGTGACGTTCGCCGGCGCCGACCTCGGGCGGCTGGCGCCGCATCGCATCGCCCGGCTCGGCGTCGGCCGCACCTTCCAGAAC
>DASSLH010000150.1:0-2370 GCA_035689625.1 Candidatus Methylomirabilota bacterium
GGTCCCTTGAGAACGATCGTCTCGACGCCGGCCGCCGCGAAGACGTCCAGCACGCGAGCCAGCGCCGCGCTCATCACGAGGTGACGGCCGCGCCCGGCCGCCAGCGCGTCGAGCAGCCGGCGACGCGCGGCGCCCGGCACCGGCAGGGCCGGCTCCCCCAGGATCGCGTGAGCGAGCGCCGGCGTCAGCGTCTCGGCCTCGGCCACGTCGAGCAGGCGCGACCAGTCGAGACGGACCGGAGCCGGCGGCGGCGGCTCGTCGCGACCGAGCGCCGCCAGGCACGCGGCGAGCCAGCGGCGCTCGTGCACCAGCCTATCTCGGGTGGCGCGAGGCGGGCACGACCGGCGAGCCGACGACGTCGGCGGCGACGAGGGCGTGCTCGCAGGCCGCCGACGAGGGACCGTAGAGATCGCCGTCCTCGACGAGCGCCTGGCCCGGGCAGCGCGAGCAGAAGACGGCGGCCTGGCAGCCGGCGCACGTGTGCAGGTCGCGCACGCGGATCGCGCGCACCTGTCGCATGCCGCGCGAGGCGGCCCAGATCTCCGCGAACGGCGTGTCGCGGACGTTGCCGCACGCGATCGGCATGGCCACGCACGGCATGACGTCGCCGTAGGCGCTCACGTAGCAGGCGTTGTGGCCAGCGCCGCAGGCGATGTCGTCGAGGTCGTCGCGCCCGGCGCCGCCGGCGGCCGGCGGCGCCGACGGCGCGAAGCGCGGATCGCGCAGCACGCCGGCGAGGTCGGCGCGGCCGATGCGCAGCAGCACCGGCGAGGTCTCGCCGTCGTTGCGCGCGGTGATCATCGGATCCATGCCGCACGGCACGCCCAGCCGCTCGGCCAGCGCGCGCACCTCGCGGTAGCCGGCCACGGTCCCCGCCATCAGCGGGCAGTTGATCTTCACGCGCACGCCGGCCGCCTGCAGCCGGGCGATGCCGGCCAGGCTGCGCTCGAGCGAGCCGGGGATCTTGGTCACGCGGTCGTGCACGGCCGGATCGGCGCTGTAGACGCTGACGTCGACCTGGCGCACGCCGAGGTCGGCCAGCCGGCGGGCGTGGGCCTCGCTCACCAGCAGGGCGTTGGACTTCAGCCGCAGGTCGAAGCGCAGGCGCTTGGCCTCGGCGACCAGCTCGAAGAGGTCGCGGCGCAGGAAGACCTCGCCGCCGCTGAACGTGAGATAGAGCGTGCCGGCCGCGGCCAGCTCGGCCAGCAGCCGCGTGAGCTCGGCGGTGGTCAGCTCGGGCCGCTCCTCGACGACGCGGTAGCAGTGCACGCACCGCTCGTTGCAGCGCATCGTGAGGTCCACGTGCACCGACAGCGGGATCGCTCCCGCCATGCTGCGCTCCACGAGCCTCTCGCTCAGCGCACCCATCGGCGGGTCAGGACGTCGAGGGCCGGGTGTTGCACTTGCCGCCCTGGGCTGGCTTCTTGCCGCAGGCCAGCGCCGTCGTCTCGAAGATCTGCTCGCTGACGATCGCGGGCGGCTCGTAGGGTCGTTTCTTGTCCATGGCTCCTCCGCTACGCCGCCGGGCGCGGCGCGTCGAGCATCGTGAGCAGTCCCCGATGGGTCAGCGCGTCCACGAACACGGCGGTGTCGCGGGCGGCGGTCGCCGCGTCCACGTCGAACGCCTCGCAGACGCGGCCGACGATGGCGTCCAGCGCCGTGCGCCCGTCGGCGGCCTCCCAGATCAGCGTGCCGACGGCGTTGAGCGTGTGCAGCGTGCTGTCCTCGGGCGACACGATGACCGCCTCGCCGTCGTAGATGCGCCAGGCCGCCCTGGGATTCTGCGCGGGATAGGTCTCAGGCAACGGCGATCACCCCCCAGACCGCCGGCTCCGGCCGGAAGTCCAGCGTGAAGCACGGCACGGCGCTGGTGATCCGTGCGGCGACGTCCAGCACGCCAGCGACCAGCGCCGCGTCGGCGGCGAAGAACAGGACGTTGGGCAGCAGCGCGGCCAGCGCCCGCGCGGGCGTCAGCGGGGTCGCCGCGTGGCGCTCGGCGTGGTGCAGGAAGTGGATGGCCGCCAGCGGCACCGCCCGGTTCTCGCCGGGCCGGCCCAGATCACCCCAGAACGGCGAGCCGTGACAGGACACGCCGCCGGCCCGCGTCGCGCGCACGATCGAGATTTCATCGCTCAGCAGCGCGGCATCGTCGGACAGCCGGGCCAGCGTGGTCTTGCCGCTGCCCGAGGGCCCGCTGAAGACCCAGGCTCGGCCCTCGCGCGCCAGGCTGGCCGCGTGCACCAGCAGCCCGCCCGCCGGCAGCAGGGCCAGCGAGTAGGCGACGCGCAGAAAGGTATCCACCGCGATGTGGTCGACGGCGCCCAGCGCCAGGCGACCCGAGCGGGCGCGGAGGTCGAGGCGCGCGAGGAA
>DASSLH010000151.1:0-6857 GCA_035689625.1 Candidatus Methylomirabilota bacterium
AGGCGCCGGCGCGCAGGCTGCCGCTGATGTCGAGCGAGCGCAGGTCGGGACGCAGGCTCAGCGCGCCGGCGGCGATGCTCGTGTTCTGGCGGTCGTCGAAGGGATGCGTCGTCGAGGCCAGCGACAGCGACGCCACCGAGCCCGCGTCGACGCCGGTCAGGCAGTCGCGCGCCGCCTCGACGGCCATCGTGACGGCGTCCTCGTCCCAGTTGCCCATGGACCGCTCGCCCTTGGCCAGGCCGCGCAGCGCGGGATTGAACCAGGCGTTGGCGGCGGCGACCGCCTTGCGCTGCAGTCGCAGCCGCGGGACGTACGCGCCGAAGGAAAGGATGCCGACGTCGTTCGTCATGGCTGTCTCCTCGCGATCGCCAAGCTTAGCACCTCGCTCGCGCGCGGGCGTGCTCCTTGTCAGGGGGCGTATCGTGTTGGACGTCGTCGACCCCCGACTGGAGGATCGCCCTCATGAGCCGGTCGCACTATGCCGATCCCGATCGCCGTCGCTTTTTCGTCGCCGCCGGCGGCGCCCTGGCCCTCTTCGCGCTCGCGTCTCCTTCGCCCGGCGCCCGGGCGCAGGGCGCCGGCGGCTCGCCGCTGAAGGTCGGCATGGTCGGCTCCGGCCGCGAGGGCAGCGCGCTCGGCACGCTGTTCGTCAAGGCCGGCCATCCGGTGATGTTCTCGTCGCGTCATCCCGAGGGCCTCAAGGACCTGGTCGCCGGCCTCGGCTCGCTGGCGCAGGCCGGCACCGTCGAGCAGGCCATCGCCTTCGGCGACGTCGTCGCGATCGTGGTGCCGTACACGGCGATGGAGGAGATCGGCAAGGCGCACGGCAGCGCGCTGGCGGGCAAGGCGCTCGTGATGGACGTCAGCAACCCGATCCCGCGCCGCGACGGTGAGGAGTTCGTCAAGAAGGTCAACGACCAGGGCGGCGCCGGCCTCGTCACCGCCAGGCTGCTGCCGGGCGCGCACGTCGTTCGCGCGTTCAACGCCATCGGGGCCGGCCAGCTGAGCGGCCTCGCCCACCGCGCGGGCAATCCGGTCGGCGTGCCGATCGCCGGCGACGACCCCAAGGCCATCGCGACGGCCGAGTCGCTCATCCGCGAGATCGGCTTCGAGCCGGTCCTCGTCGGCGGGCTGGCGATGGGCAAGTACCTGGTGCCCGGAACACCGCTCGGCGGCGTGCACACCCCGGCCGAGATCAAGCAGATCGCCGGCACCCTGCGCTGAGCGCCGCGTGACGCGGTTCGTGGACGTCCGGCCGCACGAGGTGCCGGTGCTGGCCTGGTGCTGGCTGAACATCTTCGCGGTGCTGTCGTCGTACTACATCATGCGGCCGATCCGCGACCAGGCCGGGGTCGCGGGCGGCGTCAACAACCTCCAGTGGCTGTTCACCGGGACGCTGGTCGCGATGCTGCTGCTCAACATCCCGTTCGCCTGGCTCGTCAAGCGGCTGCCGCGCGCGCGCTTCATCGCGATCACGTACCACTTCTTCGCGGCGAACATCCTGCTGTTCGGTGCGCTCTTCCACTGGGCCTCGCCCGAGCAGGCGGTGTGGGTCGGGCGCGTCTTCTTCATCTGGGCCTCGGTCTTCAACCTCTTCGTCGTCTCGGTGTTCTGGCAGCTCAACGTGGACGTGTTCAGCCCCGAGCAGGGCCGCCGGCTGTTCGGCGTGATCGCGGCTGGCGCCACCCTGGGCGCGATCGTCGGCTCGGCGGTCACCGCGAGCCTGGCGCGCCGCGTGCCGTCGCTGGTGCTGCTGGTGGGCGCGGCGCTGCTGCTCGAGCTCGCCGTCGTCTGCGCGCGCCGGCTCTCGCGGCTGTCGGCGACGCTGGCGCCGCCGGCCGAGGCGCGCGCGACCGAGCGGCCGATCGGCGGCGGCGTCTTCGCCGGCATCACGCGCGTGCTCGGCTCGCCGTACCTGTTCAACCTCGCCGGCTTCCTGCTGCTGTTCTCGATGACCTCGACGTTTCTCTACTTCCAGCAGGCGGCGATCGTGAGCCGGGCCTTCGCCGACCGCGCGGCGCAGACGGCGTTCTTCGCCAGCGTGGACCTCGTGGTCAACGTCCTCACGCTGGTCGTGCAGCTGTTCCTGACCAGCCGTATCGTGCTCGTGCTCGGCGTCGCCCTCACGCTGGCGTTCCTGCCGGCGCTCACGATCGCCGGCTTCGGCGCGCTGGCGCTGGCGCCCACGCTGGCCGTCGTCGCCACGTTCCAGGTCGTGCGGCGGGCGGCCGACTACGCGCTGGCGCGCCCCGCCCGCGAGATGCTCTACACGGTCGTGTCGCGACAGGACCGCTACAAGGCCAAGAGCCTCATCGACACCGTGGTGTATCGCACCGGCGACCAGGTCGGCGCCTGGTCCGTCACCGGGCTGCGCGCGCTCGGCTCAGGCGCCGGCCACGTCTCGCTGGCCGCGATCCCGCTGGCCGCGCTGTGGCTGGTCAACGCCCTGTGGCTGGGACGACGTCAGGAGCGGCTGGCCGCGCGTCACGCCGCGGCGCCGCCCACCGCCGCGGATCGGGAGGTGGCCGGCCGCGCTAGGTGAGCAGGTGACGGGTCTGGACCACGATGTTGGACTCCAGATCGGCCAGGGCGCCCTCGAAGCGGATGGCCCCGTGGTCGATGACGTAGATCCGGTTGGCCAGCGGGCCCGCGAACGCGAGGTTCTGCTCCGAGAGCAGGATCGTCATGCCCTCCTGCTGCAGGCGCAGGATCTGCTCGCCGAGGTGGCGGATGACGAGCGGAGCCAGGCCCTGGGTCGGCTCGTCCATCAGGAGCAGCCGCGGGTTGCCGAGCAGGGCGCGGCCGATCGCCAGCATCTGCTGCTCGCCGCCGCTCAGGTGCCGCCCCTTCCGGCCGTCGAGCTCGCGCAGCTTGGGGAAGAGATCCCACACGCGCTCGAGCGTCCACGGCCGCCCGCCGTCGCGGGGGCGGCGCTGGGCGATCTCGAGGTTCTCGCGCACGGTGAGCTCGCCGAACACGCGGCGGGTGTCGGGAATGAACGCGATGCCGTGCTGGGCCACCTCGTAGGGCGGCCGGCGCGCGATCTCCCGCCCGTCGAAGCGCACGCTGCCCGTGCGCGGCGGCGTCACGCCCATGATGCTGCGCAGGGTGGTGGTCTTGCCGGCGCCGTTGCGGCCGAGCAGCACGACCAGCTCGCGCTCCCGCAAGTGCAGCGAGAGCCCGAACAGCACGTGGCTCGTGCCGTAGTAGGTGTGGGCGTCGGCGACCTCGAGAATCATGCCGTTGCTCCCAGGTAGGCCTTCTGCACCTGCTCGTCCGAGCGCACGGCGAGCGGATCGCCGTCGGCGATCAGGCGGCCGTTGTGCAGCACGAGCACGCGGCGGGCGATGCCGAACACGACGTCCATCTTGTGCTCGATGAACAGCACGGTCAGCGCCTGCTTCTCGTTGATCGTGCGGATCAGCTCGGTCGTGAGCGCCGTCTCCTCCATCGACTGGCCCGAGGTCGGCTCGTCCAGCAGCAGCAGCCGCGGCCGCACCGCCAGCGCGATGCCGACCTCCAGCCGCTTCTTGTCCGCCTGGGCCAGCTCGCCCGCGGTGACGGGCGCCGCGTCGGCCAGGCCGATGGCGTCGAGGATCTCCAGCGCCTCTCCGCGCAGCGTGCGCGGCCCGAAGCTCAGCAGGCTGCCACTGCGGCCGCGGGCCGAGAAGAGCGCCACCTGGATGTTCTCCAGCACCGTGAGTCGCGCGAACACATTGGTGATCTGGAACGCCAGCCCGATGCCGCGGTGGGCGATCCGGTGGGGCGGTAGCGACGAGATGCGCTCGCCGGCGAAGGTGATGGCGCCCGTGTCCGGCGCCAGGATGCCGCTGATGAGGTTGAACAGCGTGCTCTTGCCGGCCCCGTTGGGCCCGATCAGCGCGACCAGCTCACCCGGCGCGATGGCGAACGAGACCTCGCTCAGCGCCGCGAGCGCCCCGAAGCTCTTGCTCAGGCCGTCAACGCCGAGCAGCATGCCGGAGCCACCGCGCGAGATAGCCGCCGACGCCGCCGGGCATGAAGCGGACGACGAGCAGGATGACGACGCCCGTCGTCAGCGCCCAGTACAGCGTGTGCTTGCCGAGATAGAACTGAAAGAACGTGAAGATGGCGGCGCCGATGACCGGGCCGGCGAACAGATGCGGCCCGCCCAGCAGCGTCATCACGACCGGCTCCGCCGACTTCGTCCATTCGAGCTCGGTGGGCGCCACCGCCCAGTTGAACGTCGTGAACAGCGCGCCGGCCACGCCGGCGAAGGCGCCGCTGACGACGAACGCCATCCAGCGATAGCGCCGCACGTCGATCCCGATCGCCTCGCTGCGCTGGGGATTGTCGCGGATGGACTGCAGCGTGTAGCCGAACGGGCTCTTGGCGATCCACCACAGCGCCGCCGTCGCCAGCGCGACCACGGCGAGGCTGAAGTAGTAGTAGCGCGTCGCCGACCCCAGGGCCTCGGGCGGGAGGACGGACTGGATGCCGTCGTCGCCGGCGGTGAGCGTGTACCACTTGCTGGCGACCACGAACAGCAGCTGGCCGAAGGCCAGCGTGAGGATCGAGAAGAAGAACTCCACCGCCCGCGAGCAGAAGAAGCCGATGACGGCGGCGGCCAGGGCGGTGACCGGCACGCTGAGCGCGAACGCCGCCGCGAAGCCGAGGCCGGCCTTCTTCATGAACAGCGCCAGCGCGTAGGCGCCGATGCCGAAGAACGTCGCCTGGCCGAACGACAGCAGGCCCGTGTAGCCGAACAGCACGTTGAAGCTCAGCGCGAACAGCGCCCCGATCAGGAAGAGGTTGGCCAGCTGCACGTAGTACTCACGCACGCCCCACGGCAGCGCCAGCGCCGCCGTGGCCGTCACCACTGCGGCGGCGACGAGTCCGGCGCGCGGGTTCATCGTCCCGCCACCGTGACCAGGCCCTGGGGGCGCACGATCAGCACGACGACCATGACGAGGAACATGAACACCTGGGCCGCCTGCGGCAGGATCAGAATGCCGAACGTGTACACCTCGCCGATGATCAGCGACGCCAGTGCGGCACCGAGGAAGCTGCCCATGCCGCCGACGATGACGACGGCAAAGACTGCCACGATGATCTCCACGTCCATGCCGGTGCCGATGCTGCCCAGCGGCGCGGCCAGCAGCCCGGCGGCGCCGGCCAGGAACGCGCCGATCCCGAACACGCCGGCGAACAGCCGCGGCAGGCGGATGCCCAGGATGCCGACCATCTCGCGGTCGGCCACGGCGGCCCGGATGATCGTGCCGAGCCTCGTGCGTGCCAGCAGCAGCCAGAGGCCGAGCCCGGTCGCAACCCCGACGCCGATGAGGAGCAGGTAGTAGGTCGGCAGCACGACGCCGCCGACCTCGAGGCGGCCGCCGAAGCCCGGCGGGCGCGGCATGGAGCGGTACTGGCCGCCCCAGAACATCTTCACGAGATCGCCGATGATGAGCACGCAGCCGTAGGTGAACAGGATCTGGTCGCTGTGCTCCCGCTCGTACAGCGGGCGGAGCATGAGCTCGAGGACGAGACCGAGGACCGCGACGAGGAGTCCCGCCGCCAGCACGCTGACCCAGAAGCTGAGCGCCAGGCCGCGCAGCGCCTCCCAGACGAAGTAGCCGAGGAAGGCGCCCAGCATGTAGAGCGAGCCGTGGGCGAAGTTCACGACTCGCATGACGCCGAAGATCAGCACGAGGCCGAGCGCGAGCAGGAAGAGGACCATCCCGAACGTCAGACCGCTCACGAACTGGTTGATCACGCTCGCGAGCGTCATCGCCGTCCTCGCCTCGCCCGACCCCCTCGCGGCGGCCCTACTTCGCGGCCTCGCGCAGCTTCTTGACCTCCTCCACCGAGATCATGGAGGGCTCGACGCCGATCTTCTGAATGTCCTTCAGGATCAGGAACGGGTACTTGGGGTCCTTCATGAGCCGGCCGACGTACACCGGCGAGTTCGACACGTTGTCGAACGCGCGGAAGGTGATGGGCCCGCGCAGCAGCGGCACCGTCGCGCCCTTCACGGCCTTGACCCACGCGTCCGCCTTGTCGGAGCCGGCTTTCTCGAGCCCCCACTTCACGAGCTGGATCGCCTCGTAGCCGTAGACCGTCCACGTGGTCGGCACGTTCTTCGTCTTGGCCTCGTACGCCTTGACGAACGCCGTCATCGCCGGGGTGTCGATCGCGTAGGCGGGCGCGCGATCCCAGCCCCAGATGCCCTCGGGCGCGTCGGCGCCGAGCGCCTGCAGCGAGGCGGCGTCGGTGTTGCCCATGTAGACGATCTTCTCGAACACGCCGTAGCCCTTGGCCTGCTTGATGAAGCCGATGGCGTCACCGCCCCAGAGGCCGCTCCAGATGACGTCGGGGTTCTTGGCGAGCATCGCCGTGATGTAGGGCGTGTAGTCCTTCTCGCCGAGCTTGGGCCAGAACTCGCCGAGCACCTCGACGTCGGGCCGCATCTTCTTGAACGGCTGGATGAAGCCCTCGTGCTCGAGGCGGCCCCACTCGTAGTCGGGCGAGATCGTCACCAGCTTCTTGCCCTTCACCTTGGCCAGCGCGGCGGCCTGGCCGTAGGCCTCCGTGCGCGTGGTCAGCGAGAGCTCGAAGAAGTAGTCGTGGCCACGGTCCTCCACCAGCCGCCGCGAGCCGCCGATGCTGTCGATCATCGGCACCTTGTACTGCTTGGAGATGTCGGAGATCGCCAGCCGCACGGCGCTCGACACCGGGCCCAGCAGGAAGTTGACCTTCTGGTCCACGACCAGCTCGCGCGCCGCCGCGATGCCCACGTCGGTCTTGAGCGCGCTGTCGCGCACGACCAGCTCCAGCGGGCGACCGAGGACGCCGCCGGCCTTGTTGATCTCCTCCACCGC
>DASSLH010000152.1:0-5968 GCA_035689625.1 Candidatus Methylomirabilota bacterium
GAGCGTCTCCGGCAGCACCCGCGTGTCGCTCGTGACGCTCATGAAGTTGTTGTCGCCGTTCCAGCGTGGCACCACGTGCATGTGCAGGTGGTCCTCGATGCCGGCGCCGGCGGCGCGGCCCTGGTTCATGCCGATGTTGAAGCCGTCCGGCCGATACTCCTCGCGCAGGGCCCCGACGGCGCGCTGCACGAGCCGCATCACGTCGGTCAGCTCGGGCGCCTCGAGGTCGACGAGCGCGCCGACGTGGCGGGTCACCACGGCCATCAGGTGGCCGGAGGCGTAGGGATAGGCGTTGAGGATCAGGAACGCGTGGGGGCTGCGGTGCAGCAGGAGGCTGGTCCGATCGTCGCGGCCGTCGCGGGCGCTACAGAAGACGCAGCCGGCAGGAACCTTGGACGCGGCGATCCACGCCATGCGCCACGGCGCCCACAGCCGCTTCACGCCGCGAAGATCACGCTCAGGTGTTGACGAGCTCGCGCAGGCGCTTGCCGACCTTGAAGAACGGCACGCGCTTCTGGGGGACGTCCACGGCGCTGCCGGTCTTGGGATTACGGCCCTTGCGCGAGTTGCGATGACGGATACGGAAGCTGCCGAATCCCCGCAATTCGACCTTGTCCCCCTTGCCCAGGGCGTCGGTGATGTTGTCGAAGATCGTGTTGACGATCGTCTCGGTCTCTTTCTTCGTCAGGTTCGAGACCTTCGAGACCTCGTCGATCAATTCGGCTTTCGTCATCGTCCCCACCCTCGCCTCTCGGCCCGGTTGACAGCCCGCGCCCATCCCCTCACGGTGAGCTTCGGACCACGGGGCACGCTAGCACGTGCACGACGAGAATGTCAACCGTATTGGGGAGTTAGCGGACACCCAGGATCGGTGGCCAGGCGGGGACCCTACTCCATCAGATAGAGCGGTGTGTTGAACGATGGCAGTGCGGGGCGCAGCAGCGCGCCGGCGACGCTTCCGCCGAACTCGCTGCGCAGCAGATCCATGATCGAGAAGTGCCGCTTGGGCTGGATCACCGAGGGCGGCGACGGCAACCCGGCCAGCTTGCCGGCGGCCTGCACGGCGTCCTCGAGGCCGCCGAGCGCGTCCACCATCTTCATGTCCTTGGCCTGCTGGCCGGAGAAGACGCGGCCGTCGGCGAAGCGCGCGACCTCGTCGTGCGACATCTTGCGGCCCTTGGCGACGGCGTCGATGAACTGGCCGTGGATGTCGTCCAGCAGCGTCTGCAGCACGCGGCGCTCCTCGGGCGACATCGGCCGGCTGATGTTGCCGATGTCCTTGTAGGCGCCCGCCTTCACCACCACGTAGTCCACACCGACCTTCTTCAGCAGCTGCTCGACGTTGGCCATCTGCATGATGACGCCGATCGAGCCGGTGAGCGTGCCGGGGTTGGCGTAGATCTGGTCGCAGGCGACCGCCACGTAGTAGCCGCCCGAGGCCGCCACCGAGCCGAGCGAGGCCACCACCGGCTTGCCGGCCGAGCGCACGCGCAGCACGGCATCGTGCAGCTCCTGGCTGGGCCCGACCACGCCCCCGGGGCTGTTGATGCGCATGACCACCGCGCGCACCGCCGGATTCTCGCGATCGGCCTTCAGCTCGCGCACGATGTCGTCCACGTCCACGATGATGCCGTCGAGCTCGACGATGGCGACTCGGGGGCCAAACAGCGCCGGGCCGCCGCCGGCGCCGCGCGCGCCGCCGCCGACGGCGATGACGAACAGGCCGGCCACCGCCAGGAAGACCAGCAGCGCGACCCCCGCAATGCGAAGACGTCCGGCCATGCTAGTTCTCGTCGTCGTAGTCGTACTCGCGCTGCTTGCCCTTGCGCCGCCGGCCGCCGGTGCCGCGGCCGGGGTCCTCGCTGAAGTCCGGCGGCGGCACGGCGTGCGCCAGCTCCTTGAGGCTGAGCCCGATGCGCCGCTCGTTGGGATCGACGCGGATGACCAGGAGCGTCAGCTCGTCGCCGACGTTCACGATCTCGCCCGGCGTGGACACGGGCCGGTTGGCCATCTGAGAGATGTGCAGCAGGCCGTCCACGCCGGCCTCCAGCTCGACGAACGCGCCGAAGTCGGTGAGGCGCACGACCTTGCCGGTCACCCGCGAGCCCATCGGGTAGCGCTGGGCGACCGTCGTCCAGGGGTCGGGCTGGACCTGCTTGAGGCCCAGGGAGATTCGCTTGTTCTCCTTGTCGATGTTGAGGATCTGGGTCTCGAGCTCCTGGCCCTTCTTGAGCACTTCCGAAGGATGTCCCACATTGCGCGTCCACGACATGTCGGAGATGTGCAGCAGGCCGTCCACGCCCGGCTCCAGCTCGATGAACGCGCCGAAGTCCGTCAGGTTGCGCACCTTGCCGGTGACGCGCGCCCCCACCCGGTAGCGCTCGTCGATCGTCGCCCACGGATCGGGCTCGACCTGCTTCATGCCGAGCGAGATGCGCTTGGCCGACCGGTTGACGTCCAGCACGACCACGTCCACCTCGTCACCGACGTTGACGATCTTCGAGGGATGGCGCACGCGCCGCGTCCACGACATCTCGGAGACGTGCACGAGACCCTCGACGCCGGCCTCCAGCTCGACGAACGCGCCGTAGTTGGTCAGGCTCACCACGCGGCCGCGCGCCTTGGTGCCCGGCGCGTAGGTCTGCTCGACGCGCTCCCAGGGATCGGACGACTTCTGCTTGTAGCCGAGCGACACGCGGCCGCTCTCGCGGTCGAAGTGCAGGACCACCACCTCGACCTGGTCGCCGACCTGGAAGATCTCGGAGGGATGGCCGACGCGGCCCCAGCTCATGTCCGTGACGTGCAGCAGGCCGTCGATGCCGCCGAGGTCGATGAAGGCCCCGTAGTCGGTGATGTTCTTCACCGTGCCCGTCAGGACCATGCCCTCGGTCAGGACCTCCAGCGTGTGCTTCTTCTTCTCCTCGCGCTCCTCCTCCAGCACGGCCCGGCGCGAGAGGACGACGTTGCCCCGGCGGCGGTTGAGCTTGATGACCTTGGCGCGAATGGACTGGCCGATCATCGCGGCGAGATTCTTCACCGGGCGGAGGTCCACCTGGGAGCCGGGCAGGAAGGCCTTGACGCCGACGTCCACGCTGAGCCCGCCCTTGACGACCTCGACCACCCGGCCCTCGACCGGGTTGCCCTTCTCGTAGGCCTGGGTGATCGCGTCCCAGACCTTGATCTTGTCGGCCTTGTCCTTGGACAGGACGATGAGCCCCTCGGCGTCTTCCTTGGCCTCGAGGTAGACCTCGATCTCGTCGCCGACCTTGGGCAGGGCGCCGTGGCGATGGAACTCCTCGATCGGGATCGCGCCCTCGCTCTTGTAGCCGACGTCCACGAGGACCTCGCTGCTGCCGACATGGACGACGCGGCCGCGGACGACCTCGCCCTCCTCGAACTCGCTGGTGGTCGTCCCCTCCTTGAACCAGTCCTCCATCCGCTCCTCGGCCCCCTCGCCCTCCGTACGGGGTGCGCCGAGGTTTTTACGTGTTTCGTCAGCCATGACCAGCAGTTCCTCCGTTCAGTGAATTTAGATTGGGCGCCGGGCTCCGGCAACGCCCGATCCACCGACCGCGTCTTCCTTGAGCTCCGCAATGGCCGCCATCATCCGGCGGCTGGCTGCCTCGTACTGCGTCTTGCGCTCGGCGCCCGTCGCCCGCGCAAACGTCAGCGGCGCGCCGAACGTCACCACCACCTTAGCAGGCCGGGGAAGCCGCCGCCCGCGCGGCCACGCCCGTCCGCTTCCGCTCACGTAGACCGGCACGACCGTGGCGCCGGTCTGCACGGCGAGCAGCGCCGCCCCCGGCTTCGCGGGGCGCAGCACGCCCTCCTCGCCGCGCGTGCCCTCGGGAAAGACCAGCAGCGCCTTGCCGTCCTCGAGCACCCGCTGCGCCGTGCGCAGCGCCGACGGATCGGCGCCCTCGCGCCGCAGCGGCCGCGCGCCCAGCCGGCGGATGAGCGCGCCGAAGCCGGGGACGGCGAACAGCTCGGCCTTGGCCAGGAACGTCAGCTGCCGGGGGCAGGCGCCGCCGACCAGCGGCGGATCGAGCACGCTCGAGTGGTTGGACACGAGGAGCACGGCGCCGGTGGCCGGCACGTGCTCGACCCCGCGGCCCTCGAGGCGGAAGAGCAGCCGCATGAGCGCCACCGCGATCGGCTTGACGACGCCGTACAGCATCAGCAGCACCCCGTCGGCTGCTGCCGCCGCCGCTCGACCAGCTCGGCGAGGACACCGACCACCTGCTCGACGGTCAGCCCCGTCGTGTCGACTGCCAGCGCGTCGGCCGCCTTGCGCAGGGGCGCCAGCGCGCGGCTGGAGTCCTGGGCGTCGCGCGCGGCGATGTCCTGCCGCGCCGTCGCCGGGTCGACCTCCACGCCGCGCGCGCGCAGCTCCAGCTGGCGCCGGCGCGCACGCTCGTCGAGCGAGGCGTCGAGGTAGAACTTCACGTCGGCGTCGGGGCACACGACGGTGCCGGTGTCGCGCCCCTCGAGCACGACGCCGCCCGTCGCCGCCATCCGCCGCTGCAGCGGCGTCAGCTTGTCGCGCACGACGGCGAGCGTGGACAGGCGCGAGGTCAGCGTGGCGATCTCCGGCGAGCGGATGTCGTCCGTCACGTCGCGGCCGTCCACCACCACGCGGTCGCCCTCGACGTCGATCTGCACACGCTCGACGTGCTTGCGCAGCGCCGGCGTGTCCTCGGGCGCCAGCCCCGCCCGCGCCACCGACCAGGCCAGCGCCCGGTACATCGCCCCGGTGTCGAGCAGGCGATAGCCGAGACGGGCCGCCAGTCGGCGGGCGACGGTGCCTTTTCCGGCACCGGCGGGACCGTCGATCGCGATCACCGGCTCGCGCCGGTGCTCGCTCCCTTGGGGGGAGCGCTCCGCCGCTCCCCCCAAACCCCCCATCGGGTCGGACTTGCGCGACGTCATTGCTCGACCGTGATGACAGTGCGGCCGGCCAGGGCATTGATGGTCTCGGCGAACTGCGGGAAGGAGGTGTTCACGCAGGCGACGTCATCTATATAGGTGGGGCCGTCGGCGACGAGGGCGGCGATGGCGAGGGACATGGCCATCCGGTGGTCGCCGCCGCTCCCGACCTCGGCGCCGTGCAGGCGGCGGCCGCCGGTGATGGCCATGCCGTCGGGGCGCTCCTCGATGGCGGCGCCCATCTTGCCGAGCTCGCGGCCGATCGCGGCGATGCGGTCGGACTCCTTGACGCGCAGCTCGGCGGCGTCGGCCACGACGGTCACGCCGCTGGCCACGCTGGCCGCCACCGCCAGGACGGGCACCTCGTCGATGAGCCGGGGGATCAGCGCGCCGCCGATCGTCGTCGCCCGCAGCGCTCCCGCCGTCACGGTCAGCGATGCGGTCGGCTCGCCCTCGTCCGCCTGGCCGCTCGCCTGCACCCGGGCGCCCATCGCCGCCAGCACGTCGAGCAGCCCGGTGCGCGTGGGATTGACGCCGACCTGGTGCAGCGTCACCCGCGCGTCGGCGACGATGGCGCCGGCGATCAGGAGGAACGCGGCGGAGGAGACGTCGCCCGGCACGACGACCGAGGTCGCGCGCAGCGGGCCCGGCGTCAGCGTCACCGCGCGCCCGGAGGTCGCCAGCCGGGCGCCGAAGCGGCGCAGCATGCGCTCGGAGTGATCGCGCGACGGGGCCGGCTCGATCACCGTCACCGGGCCGTCGGCGCCGAGGCCGGCCAGCAGGACGGCGGACTTGATCTGCGCGGAGGCGACCGGCGTGGCGTACTCGATCGCGTGCGGACGCTCGGCGCCGCGGATCGCCAGCGGCAGCCGCGTGCCCTCGGCGCGGCCCACGATCGTCGCGCCCATCCGGCGCAGCGGCTCGGCGATGCGGCCCATCGGCCGGCGCCGCAGCGAGGCGTCGCCGGTCAGCAGCGTCCAGAACGGCTGGCCGGTCAGCACGCCCGACAGCAGCCGCGCCGTGGTGCCGGAGTTGCCGCAGT
>DASSLH010000153.1:0-3225 GCA_035689625.1 Candidatus Methylomirabilota bacterium
GCTCGGCGCCGGCGATCAGCAGGGCGCCCACGATGCCGAACACGATGAAGGCGACGCCGTGCACGAGGCTGTAGGCGAGCAGGCCCAGCCTCGGGTCGGCCACGCGCAGCAGGGCGCTGGCCAGCAGGTGCGGCGTGCGCAGCGGCTCGCCGTGGATGGCGTCGATGGCGAAGAACCATACCGCCACCACGACGGCGCCGAGGACGCCGGCCACGACGCCCTCGCGCAGCGTGCCGCCCCAGGAGCCGACCAGCGTGCGCGGCAGCGCGCGATGCGCGCGGAAGAAGTACCAGAGCATGGCGACCGAGGCGAACAGGTTGCCGACCAGCACGGCCCACCACACCAGCTCGGCCTGCACCGCGCGGCCCAGCACGCTCAGCACGCCGAAGAAGAAGACCTCGAAGCAGGCGAACAGGATCACGAAGCCGATGAACAGCGCCGGCTCCCGCTCGCTCATCGCCATCATGCTGGCGGCCACCACCCCGAAGGCGATGAAGGCCAGGCCGTGCACGATCGTGTAGCCCAGCACGGGCCCGATCGAGGGCTCCAGCCCGGTCGGCGTCTGGATGCCGAAGAAGACCAGCGAGCCGAGCACGGTGGGCGTGTTGAACGGCCGGCCGCGCGCCATGTCGAAGACGAAGAACCAGACGGCCACCACGACGGCGCCGATGAGGCCGGCGACGATCCCTTCCCGCATTACCGAGCGCTCGGCCGGGGCCATGGGCTCGTTCCCGGGCGAATCTTACCTCAATCCCGGGCCAGCCGGATGCCGTAGTCGGAGTAGCGCAAGTGCGGGGGCAGCGAGGACCGGTGGGCGACCGGGCTCCAGGGATCGGCGTGGCGCCAGGCGCCGCCACGGCTGACGCGCCGGGTGCCCGCGGCCGGGCCGCGCGGGTCGCGCGGCGGCGACACCGCGTAGTAGCCCTCGTCGTACCAGTCGGCGCACCACTCGTGGCAGACGCCGGAGAGGTCGCGCAGGCCGAGCGGATTGGCCGGCGTGAGACCGGCGCGCGGTGGCGTGCTGAAGCGCTCCGGCGGCGGTGGCGCGTCGCCCCAGGGATAGCGGGCGCCCTCCAGGCCGCCGCGCGCGGCCTTCTCCCACTCCGCCTCGGTCGGCAGCCGCGCGCCCGCCCAGGCCGCGAACGCGGCTGCCTCGTCCCACGACACGCCGACCACCGGCTGATCGGGAACGTCGAAGCCGACCGCGCCCCAGAACGCCGGCGGCGCCGCGCCGGTGGCCGCGAGCCACCGCGCCCACTGCGCGTTGGTCACCGGCGTCGTCGCGATCCCGAAGGCGCCGACCCAGACGACGTGGGCGGGCCGCTCGCCGGGATGGCCGCCGGCCCAGCCCATCGTGAACGGCCCCGCCGCGACGTCGACGAACGGCATGGTGGCTATAATGACCTCCTTCACGACGGAGGAGGCTGGCATGAAGGTCGCGGAACGGATGGGCCGGCTGGGCACCGAGTCGGCGTTCGAGGTCCTGGCGCGGGCCCGCGCGCTCGAGCGGCAGGGGCGCGAGATCGTGCACCTGGAGATCGGCGAGCCCGACTTCGACACGCCCGCGCACATCAAGGAGGCCGCCAAGCGCGCGCTCGACGCCAACGCCACCCACTACGGCCCCTCGGCCGGCCTGCCCGAGCTGCGCGAGGCCATCGCCAAGCACACCGCCGAGACGCGCGGCGTGCCGGTGTCGCCCGAGCAGGTCGTGGTCACGCCGGGCGCCAAGCCGATCATGTTCTTCACGATCATGGCGCTGGTGGGCCGCGGCGACGAGGTGATCTATCCCAACCCGGGCTTTCCGATCTACGAGTCGGTCGTCAACTTCGTGGGCGGCGTGCCGGTGCCGATCCCGCTGCGCGAGGCGAGCGACTTCGGCTTCGACCTGGCGCTGTTCCAGCAGCGGCTGTCGCCGAGGACGAAGCTCATCATCGTCAACTCGCCCCAGAACCCGACCGGCGGCGTGCTGGACCGCGCGCAGATCGAGACGATCGCGCGGCTGGCCGCCGAGCGCGACATCCCGGTGATGACGGACGAGATCTACCGGCAGTTCCTCTACGACGGCGAGTTCGTGTCCTTCTACGCCCAGCCCGGCATGCACCAGCGCGCCATCCTGCTCGACGGCTTCTCGAAGTCGTACGCGATGACCGGCTGGCGGCTGGGCTACGGCGTGATGCCGGTGGAGCTGGCCGAGCACGTCACCCGGCTGATGGTGAACTCGAACTCGTGCACCGCCTCGTTCGTGCAGCTGGCCGGCGTGGCCGCGCTGCAGGGCGATCACGAGCCGGTGCGCACGATGGTCGCGGAGTTCAGGCGGCGACGCGACATCGTGGTGGACGGCCTCAACGCGCTGCCGGGTGTCACCTGCAAGCGCCCGCGCGGCGCGTTCTACGTCTTCCCCAACATCACCGCGACGAAGCGCACGTCGGCCGAGGTCGCCGATCGCCTGCTGCAGGAGGCCGGCGTGGCGGTGCTGTCGGGAGCGGCGTTCGGCGCCCACGGCGAGGGCTACCTGCGCATCTCGTACGCGAACTCGGAGGCGAATCTCGGCAAGGCCCTGGAGCGCATGCGCCCGGTGTTCGAGGCCCTCGCGCGCTGACGGTCGCCGACGTCCTGGCCGCGGGCCTGGCCCGCGTGTTCGTCGCCCCCGGCGCGCCGGCCGTGCTCGGCGACGGTCTGGGGGCGGCGCGCGTCGACGCGCCCGCCGTCGCCGCCGCGTGCGTGCTGGCCGCGGTCACCGGCGAGCTGACCGAGGCGCCGGCCGCCGCGCTCGTCTCCCTCGCCGACGCCGTTGCGCTGTCGCCGGGCCTGGCGCTGGCCGCGCGCGATCGCTGCCCCCTCATCGTGTTGACCGAGGCTCACGCCGACGCCGCGCTGCTGGCCCCGCTCGTGAAAGCACGGCTGGCGCTCCTGCCGGCGCCGGCGACGACGCTGGCGCGCGCCCGCGCGCTGGCGCTCGCCGATCCGCGCGGCCCCGTGCACGTCGCCTGCGATGGGGCCCTCTCGATTCCGCCGGCGACCGCGGAGGCGGCCGGGCCGTCGGCGCCCACGCCCGAGGCGCTCGAGGGGTTCGCCGCGGTGCTCGCGCGCGCGGCCCGGCCGGTGCTGGTCACCGGGCTCGAATGCGGCGCCGGCGACGCCGCGTGGGTGCGGGCGCTCGCCGAGTCGTTGCCGGCGCCGGTGCTGGCGACGACGAAGGGCCGCGGCGTGCTGCCCGAGCCCCAC
>DASSLH010000154.1:0-2122 GCA_035689625.1 Candidatus Methylomirabilota bacterium
GCGAGCGGCACGTGCTCGACTTCCTCGGCCGCTCGCCGATGGCGTCGAACGCCGGCCGGGCGACGGAGGACGAGCTGGCCGGCGGCCCCAAGGCCTGCGCGACGCCCGGCAACCTCGGCGGCTGGCTGGCCGCCCACGCGCGCTTCGGCCGGCTGCCCCTGGCCTCGGTGCTGGCGCCGGCGATTGGCCACGCCGAGCGCGGCGTGCCGCTGACGTTCAAGAACGTCGAGTTCTTCACGCAGGCGCGCGCCACGCTGCAGCGCTCCCGGGAGGCCGAGCGTCTCTACTGGCCCGCCGGCGGCCCGCGCGCCGGCGCCGTCACGACCTACAAGGAGCTGGCCGGCACGCTGCGCCAGGTCGCCGAGGGCGGGGCCGACGCGTTCTACCGCGGCCCGATCGCCAAGGCGATCGCGCGCGCCGTGCGCGAGGCGGGCGGGTGGCTGGCGGAGGAGGACCTGGCGGCGTTCACGCCAGAATGGCGCGAGCCCGTGAGGATCCGTTTCCGCGAGCACGACGTCTACTCGGTGCCGCCGCCGTTCTCGGCCTTCCAGATGCTGCAGACGCTGAACGTCCTCGAGGGCTACGACCTGCGCGGCTGGGGCCACAACTCCGTGGACTACCTGCACCACCTGATCGAGGCGATCAAGCTCGGCTCGGCCGACCGGCTGGCCTACGCCTACAAGGACGGCGTGCCCATCACGGGCCTGCTGTCCAAGGCCTACGCCGCCGCGCAGCGCGCGCGCATCGACGGCAAGCGGGCGGCGGTGAGCGAGGGCGAGCGGCACAACGCCGAGCGGCTGGCCGGCCAGATCACCGAGGGCCATCCGGCGAAGTTCGAGAACGAGCAGACGACGCACTTCGCCTGCGCCGATGCCGACGGCACCGTGGTGTCGGTGACGCAGACGCTGGGCGCGCCGTTCGGCTCCGGCTTCGCCGTGCCCGGCACCGGCATCGTGCTCAACAACATCCTCAAGTGGATGGACCGCGACCCGGCCTCGCCCAACCTCCTGCGGCCGGGCCGCAAGGCGGGAACGATGATGTCGCCCACGCAGGTCTTCCGCGACGGCGCGTTCCGGCTGTCCATCGGCACGCCCGGCTCCTACGGAATCCTTCAAACCCAGCCGCAGATGCTGCTGAACGCGCTCGAGTTCGACATGAACACGCAGGAGGCGATCGAGGCCCCGCGCGTGCGCGTCTACCGCGATCGCCTGGTCGACGCCGAGGCGCGGATCCCCGAGAGCGTGCGGGCCGGTCTGGCCGAGCGCGGCCACGAGGTGCACGCGCTCGACGACTGGTCGTGGGTGGTCGGCGGCGGGCAGGGCATCATGCGCGACCCGGAGTCCGGCGCGTTCATGGCCGGCGCCGATCCCCGTCGCGACGGGTACGCGCTGGCGATCTGACGAGTTGCCGCTCTACCTGTTGAAGCGGCGCATCTCGGAGGTGTCGGGGCCGGACCGGCTGCTCGGGGTCTTTCGCTCGCGCGACGCCGCCCGCCGGGCGCGCCGTCAGTACCTCGACCCGATCCTGCGCGGCGACGTCGCCGATCCGTGGGCATGGCAGGCGTACCGGAAGAACTCGCTCGAGCGCGACGTGGCCATCGTGGCCGACGTCCCGCAGGCGGGCGTCGCGGCCAAGGCCGCGCGCGTCTTCGTCGTCAGCTCCTATGCCGAGGGCTTCGCGCAGATCATTCGCGAGTTCGAGGCGATCTGCGCAACGAAGGCCCAGGCCGACGCCACCGCCAGGCGCATCGAGAAGCGGCACCGCGGCGGGTTCAACTTCTACTGCAGGGTCGACGGGCTCGCTGTGGGCGCGCTGCTCCCCGACCGCCGCGACGCCTGATCGGTCAGATTATGTCGTAGCCGCAGAAGTGCTGCTCGATGGCCTGTGACGTCGCGGAATCGAGGTCGGTGTAGGTCGCGCGTACCCGGTCCCAGGCCGCGTGCAGCGCCTCGTTCTGCTCTCGGAGCGCCGGGTGCGTCAGCAGCCGGCCGAGGTCGGTGGCGGGATTGGCGGCCTTGGCGCGCGCGAACTCGCCGTAGAACTCGATCTGGCGCTCGGTGGCGCGCACGACGTCGGTGTGCACGGCCGCCAGGACCGGCGGCGGCTCGAGCCCGCGCAGCCG
>DASSLH010000155.1:0-4301 GCA_035689625.1 Candidatus Methylomirabilota bacterium
TGGCGAGACCAAAGCCCTCCAGCGCCGACGGGAAGACGAACACGTCGGCGAGATTGAAGTGGTCGGCCTTCTCGCCCTCGGCGACATAGCCGGTGAACACGACTCGGCCGGCAAGCCCCGTCATCTCCACCTTCTGCCGCAATGGCTCCAACAGTGGGCCGCCGCCAGCGACGAGCAGGCGCGCCGCCGGATGCACGCGCGCGACCTCCGCCCAGATGTTCAGCAACACGAAGAGGTTCTTGCGCGCTTTCAGGCCACCGAAGAAGAGCACGACGGGCCCGTCGCCGACGCCATAGCGATCTCGCAGGTCGGCGCGCAGCGGTCGAGGCGCGAACCGAGTATCGACGCCATAGGGTGCGACCACGACGTGATCGGTACGGGTGCCGAGCGCCTCGGCCAGCTGGCGTCGTGCGAATTCGCTGCCGACGATCACCCGGTCGCACGCGTTCACGACGCGCTTCTCGATGACTCCGTTCAATGGATCGGGATCAATGTGATGGTGATGCGCGATCACCGGCACGTCAAGGCGCCAGCGCCGGCGGGCCCACAGCGCCGACGGGCCAATGAAGCGTAGCGAGTGGGCGCGCAGGATGTCGAAGCCGACGGCCGCGTGCACGCGGTGAATCGCCGCGGGCACCACGAACGGCGCAACCCACCACCGGAGCCCACGCCCAATCGCAAAGCGGTGGACCGTCCAGTTCGGTATCCCGACGGGGTGTGGGCGGCCGCGCGCCAGGATGATCTCGAGTCGGACGCCGGCGCGGCCTAGACGAGTGAGCAGCTCGCGCTCGTAGGTCTCCCCGCCGGACGTCGTCTCCGGGCTCACGCCGCAGTGTGGTGAGCAGATGCGCAGCATCAGCGGGTCGCCACGATGAGGTACCCACCCACGAACGACGCGAACTCCGAGCGCCGCACGCACGGCACCGCGTCCAGACGCGCCAGCAGATCCAAGGCCGGAAAGAGGCCGTAACCGAGGTGACGCACGCCGGCCGGCGCGCGCAGCACCAGAAAGCGCAGCAGACCGGCCAAGTGGGTGAAGTAGCCGCCCTGGGGCGTAATGCGGACTGGCGTCAGCGCCGCCTCAGCGAGCAGCCGCGTCCACATCGTATCCGTGAAGCGCGCGTAGTCCCCCGGGTCGCCGTGCAAGCGCTCGAGAAACGGCACCGTGATCACGAGATGACCGCCGGCGCGCAGCACGCGCCGGCACTCGCGCAGCGCCGCCGCCGCATCCACAACATGCTCTAGGATCTCGGTCGCCTTGACCGCGTCGAACGCGTCGCTGCGAAACGGCAGCTGGGTGATGTCGGCACGGACGTCGCAGACGCCGGCCACGTCCGCGATGATCCAGTACGCGCCGGCCGGTGGCCGGAAGCGGCCGCGCCGGCGCCCGCCGCCGACATCGAGTACCCGGCCGCGCAGGTGGTGTGCGACCACCGCGAGGTCGGCGTCCACGCGCTTGCGGCGGTAGGACACGCCGAGATAGTAACCAAGCGAGGATGTCACGTCGCGCCGGTCGTGAACGCCTCGTAGGCGTCGAGGAGCGCGGTGACGGCGCGCTCCTCGGAAAACGTCGCCGCCCGTGCGGCGGCGGCGACGCCCATACGCGCGCGACGCGCGGGATCGCGGAGAAGCCCGCTCACTGCGTTGGCGAGGGCAGCGGGATCACCCTTGGGGACGAGGACACCGCTGACGCCGTCCTCGATCTGCTCCGGGATCCCGCCGGCGGCGCTCGCGACAACCGGCCGGCCGGCCCACATCGCCTCGAGGATGACCCGGCTGAATGGCTCCGGCCAGAGCGCCGGCGCGACGATGACGTCGGCGGCGCGGTAGAGCGAGAACAGCGTCGACTGAGAGAGCTCTCGTAGATCGTGGATGTCGGAAGCGAGCGGCAGCGCGAGCTCGCCCTTTCCGGCGAACGCGAAGCGCACGCCAGGCACGGTCGCGCGGATGGATCCGAGAGCGTCGAGCAGCACCGTGGTGCCCTTCCCGAGCGAGCGCTTGCCGGCGTAGAGAACCAGCGGCCCACTCGGAACGCCGAGCGCGCTGCGGACGCTGGCCGCGGCGGCATCATCGGGAGGCGGCCCCGTCGGTGCCGTGGCATGCACGACCCGGCGCCGTCCGGCCGGCGCCAGGCGCTGCGGGAAGATCGATAGGATGCCTCCGCTCACGCCGATGACGCCGTCCACTTCGCGCAGCGCGCGATGGCGATGGGACTGATCACGCCAGCCCAGCCGCAGTCGAGCGCGCAGCGCCACCGCGCGGAGGCCGCGCGGACCGGCGGCGTAGTGCTCCATGAAGAACGGTACGCACTTGTCAACGTACTGGCGCTTGGTGCAATCGAATGTCGCCCACGGCTCGAAAAGCGTGCACATTCCGAGCGGGCACAGGAGCCCCACGTCACGGATCGTGACCACGAGCGGGAGCCGGCGAGCACGTCCCGCGCGCCAGGCGGCGATCAGCGTGCCCTCGTCCTGGGCGTGGATAAGGTCGACGCCCTCGTGCTGGGCGACGCGCGCGATCTGCCAGCCGAAGTACCGATCGAAGATCAGGTTGTGATGCGCGAGCCAGCTCACCTCGCCGGAGCCTGGTGCGAGATGTCGTGGAAACGGCACGCGGCGGACGGCGACACCCTGCACCTCCTCGTGGGGCGCCGCGCCGTAGTTCGGCGTGACCACGACGACCCGACGTCCACGGCGCGCCAGCGCGGCCGCCCACCTGGCGTTCGTCCACTCTGCGCCGCCCGGCGCGAACGGCGGATAGTACACGGTGGCGAACAGGACCGTCTTGATCACGGTGGCCCCGTCACGTCTTACGGGCGACGAGCTCGATGAAGGGAGCCATGCCGGTGAGTCGGTAATAGAGGCTGATGAGCCGGCGCCGCACGCCAACCGATTCGCGGCCCGGCGTGTCGCCGTGCGGCGTGAGGTTCGTCAGCCCGGCGCGCGCGAACGCGCGTCGCAGCGCTCCGGGCGTCAGCCTCCGGAGCGTTGCCAGGTACGCGGTGGGGCGGTGACGCAGGAGCAGGTACAGGCGCGCCACCGGCCCCGGCAAGAACGGGATCCAGGCGATCTTGTAATGCCCTTCCCACCATGACCACGCGTTCGGCGTGTGCACGTACACGGCGCCGCCGTGCCGCGTGACGCGGGCCATCTCCGCCACCGTCAGATCGACCGAGGCCACGTGCTCGATCGCCGAGAAGCAGTAGACCAGGTCGAAGGTCCCGTCGCGGAACGGCAGCGCCTCGGCCCGAGCTCGCACGAAGGTGCCGCCGGCCTTGCGGGCCTTGAGACCGCAGATCGCGATCGCGTCCCCGCTCTCGTCCACGCCGACCGCGCGGGCGCCGGCCTCGGCGGCCAGCACGTTGAAGCCGCCGGTGCCGCAGCCGACGTTGAGCAGCCGGCCGCGCAGCACGCCGTCGCCCAGCAGCGCGCGGACGCGCGCGAGGTGCGGCGCCTCCAGCCGCTGCTCCTCCTCGAGCCGCAGCTCCACCAGCGCGGGCCAGTCGGGAATCGCCAGCGTGTCGCGGTAGTAGGCCGTGTAGTAGCGGC
Organism: Candidatus Methylomirabilota bacterium; assembly: GCA_035689625.1. Lineage (GTDB taxonomy): Bacteria > Methylomirabilota > Methylomirabilia > Rokubacteriales > CSP1-6 > AR5. The sequence continues at coordinate 3,549 of DASSLH010000155.1, forward strand.
GCAGGCGGTCGCGGAGCTCGGTGCCCACGGTCACAGGCTCGCCTCGCCTCCGGCTGCGGCTCGCACGACCACGGCCACGGTCACGCGCTCACGCCAGGCGCGCCCGCAGCGCGTCGACCACGGCCTGGCGCTCGTCGGCGGTGATGCCGACCGAGCACGGCAGCAGCACGCCGCGGTCCCACAGCCGGTCGGCGACCTCGATCGGACCGACCCGCGCGCCGCGGAACGGCGGCTGGCGGTGCAGCGGGCGCCACACCGGCCTCACCTGGATGCCGCCGGCGTTCAGGGCGCGGACGAGGGCACGGACGTCCGGACAGCGGCGCCGGTCGAGCAGCACGGCCGGCATCCAGTAGCTCGAGCGCGCCCACGGCGCCTCCCGGAACACCGTCACGCCCTCCACGCCGCCGAGCGCTTGCTGGTAGTGGGCGGCCGTGCGGCGCTTGCGGTCGAGGAAGTCCTCGAGCTGCTCGAGCTGGGCGGCGCCCAGCGCCGCTTGCAGGTTGGTGAGCCGGTAGTTGAAGCCGACCTCGTCGTGCACCCATTCGAGCGGATCGCTGCGCGCCTGGGTGGAGAGCGCGCGGACCCGGGCGGCGAGCCGCTCGTCCCGCGTGAGCACCATGCCGCCGCCGCCGGCCGTGATGATCTTGTTGCCGTTGAACGACAGGCAGCCGGCGAGGCCGTCGGCGCCGACGCGCCGGCCGCGATACAGCGCGCCCAGCGACTCGGCGGAGTCCTCCACGACGGCCAGCGGCC
>DASSLH010000156.1:0-2499 GCA_035689625.1 Candidatus Methylomirabilota bacterium
GCCGTCGCGCGCGCGCTCGGCGGCCCGGTCGCGATCAAGATCGTGTCGCCGGACATCCCGCACAAGAGCGACGTCGGCGGCGTCGCGCTCGGCCTGGCCTCGCCGGAGGCCGCCCGCGCGGCGGCCACCCGCATGCTGGCCGACGTGGCGCGGGCGCGGCCCGACGCGCGGCTGGACGGCGTACTCGTGCAGGCGATGGCCGCCGGCGACGCCGTCGAGCTGCTGCTCGGCATGGTGCGCGACGTGCAGTTCGGCCCGCTCGTGGTCGTCGGCTTCGGCGGCATCTTCGTCGAGATTTTCGGCGACACCGCCACCCGGCTGGCGCCGGTCGATGCGGCCGAGGCCCGCGCGATGCTGGACGAGCTGCGGATGGCGCCGGTGCTCAAGGGCGCGCGCGGCCGGCCCGCCGTCGCCCTCGACGCGCTGGCCGGCGCGATCGTGCGGTTCGCGCGGCTGGCCGCCGACGTCCCCGACTTGCAGGAGCTGGAGATCAATCCGCTGCTCGCCTCGCCGTCGGGCGCCCGCGCGCTGGACGTGCGCGGGCGCATCGGCGACAAGGAGATCCCATGAAAGCGCTCGTGACCGTCGCCGTGCTGCTGCTGGCCACCGGCGCCGTGATCGTCCACGCGCAGGACGCCATGGTGAGCGCCGGGCAGGCCGCGTTCAAGGAGAGTGGCTGCTACAACTGTCACACCATCGGCAAGGTGGGCACGCCGCTGGCAAGCGATCTCTCGCACATCGGCTCGAAGTACCCGCCGGACTACATGGCGCGCTGGCTGCGCGATCCCGCGCTGCAGCGTCCCAGCGCCCACATGCCGGCGCTGGAGTTGACCGACGCGCAGGTCCAGGCGCTGGCCGCCTACCTCGGCTCGCTGCAGTGACCGCGCGGGCTCGGGTGCGGCGCGCCCGGGCCGCCGTCACGCCGGCACGAAGGTCAGCTCGACGACCCCCTGCTCCATCGCACGCGTCTCCACGCGCGCGCGCCGCGCGATGAGGTCGAGCATGCGCCGGTTGTCGGCCAGCACCCACGCCCGGAAGCGATGGATGCCGTTGGCGGCGGCGGCGGCGAGCAGCTCACGGAAGAGGACAGTGCCGAGCCCGCGATCCTGCCAGGCGTCCTGCACGGTGAAGGCGACCTCGGCGACGCCGGGCTCGCCGGCCGGCTCGTAGCGCGCCACCGCGATCAGCGTGTCGGGGTTCGCCGGCGATTCCACGACGAGGGCGAAGCGCCCGCGGTAGTCCACGTTGGCGAGGAAGCGCGCCCAGTCCGGCGGCAGCCGGCGCATGACGGAGAAGAACCGGTGATAGCGCGTGTCGCGGCTGAGCTCGTCGTAGAGCGCGACGAGGCGCCGCTCGTCGTCGGGACGGATCGGCCGCATGCGCACCGTCGTACCGTCGCGCAGGGCGACCGGGCGATCGAAGCGTGCGGGCACACCGGCGACGTCGGAGTTCGCCATGACCGCGCCATTATCGCCGAGGGGCGGCGCTTCCCCGCGCGCTCTCGCCATGGGGCGCGCGCGCCCCAGGACCCTGGCTCGCCGCCGGGCGTATCTGCGTGACTTTCCACGCCTGCGGCGTGGCACCCGCGTTGCTGATGACTCGCACGATGATCCCGCGGCCCCGGAGGACACGCGCATGATTTCGATGCCGGCCTGCGACCGCCTGAGCCTGGACCTCATGCGGCGCCATCTCGCGGCCGAGATCGTCGGTCGCCACGTCTACCTGCTCGGCACGGTGGACTCCACGACCGCGGTGCTGCGCCGGCTGGCCGAGCGCGGCGCCGTCGAGGGCACCGTGGTATTCGCCGAGGAGCAGACCGCCGCGGCCGACGCCGCGTTCCGGTCCTCGCCCGACGCGATCACGCTCGAGCTCTCCGTGCTGTTCCGGCCCGAGATCGCGCCCGGCGACGTGCGCCTGTTCGCCGCGGTCGGCGCCCTGGCGCTCACCGACGCGATCGGCGCCGAGGGCGCCGCCGCCGACGTTCGCTGGCCGAGCGACGTCGTGATCGGTGAGCGCGTGGTGGGCGCGGTGACGGTGGACGACGCGACGGCCGGCGACCGCGTGCAGCACGTGATCCTCGGCTTCCGCGTGAACGTCGACGTCGCCGGCGCCGGCGCCGATCGCAACGTGTTCGCCGCCCGGCTGCTCAACCTGCTCGAGAAATGGCGCGAGATCTTCGTGACCCGCGGGCGCGCCGCCGTGCTGGCCGCCTGGCAGGCGCGCGACGGCCTGCGCGGCCGGCGTCTGCAGATCCGCACCGGGACGGCGGTCTGGCAGGGCCGTGGGCGCGGCATCGACCCGAGCGGCTGCCTGATCGTCGAGGACTCCGGCGGCCGCCCGCGGCGGGTGACCGACGGCGAGGTCCGGATCCTGGATATCGGCTCCGAGGAGGACGTGTGATGGCGAAGCGCATCCTGGTTCCCCTGTCGCTCATCGAGCCCGCCGAGTCGTTCGTCGGTGCCGTCGCCGATCTCGCGCGCGGCGCGGGCGCGACCGTTC
>DASSLH010000157.1:0-12416 GCA_035689625.1 Candidatus Methylomirabilota bacterium
CGCGCGCCCAGCCCGACATCCGCGAGGTCGAGGTCTTCGTCGCCGCCAACGGCACGCTGCTCACGCGGCTGAACTACACCTCGCACATCCCCTGCAACGGCGTCGAGGAGCCGAAGTCCGTCGAGTCATACGGGATCGGCATGCAGATCGTGCTCGACGGCCCCGGCGGCCCTCGCCTGGGCTTCGGCAGCGAGCCGGGCGACCTGGGCCCGGCGGGGGTCGAGCGGGCGCTGGCCAAGGCGCGCCAGGCGGCGGTGGCGGATCCCGAGTTCGTCTCGCTGCCGAGACCCGGCGGCGAGACGCGCACGCTGGCGGACTACGACGATCCCGAGCTGATGACGCTCGACGACGATCGCCTCGTCGAGTGCGGCTGGACGATCGTCAACGGCGCGCTGCGCACGTTCCTGAACTCCTCGCGGCTGGCGGGGCTGGCCGGCAGCGACGCCGCGCTGCGCGCGCTCGGCCTCATCGTCGGCGGCGACGTGACCATCCTTCAAGAGCGCGTGGCCGTCGTCTCCACTCACCTGCCCCGCGTGCAGACCGACACCTCCTCGCTGATCACCGCCTACGTGACGGCGATGGTCGAGGGCCACCGGGCCAAGGGCTCGGGCTGGTCCACGGCCACGCGGCTGGCGGACTTCGGCGACGAGGCCGGCGTGATGGCGGCCGAGGCGGCGATCGCGGCCATCGGCGGCGCGCGCGTGCCCTCGGGGCGCTACACGGTGGTCTTCGGCCGCCAGCCCGTCGCCGACATCCTGAACAACCTCATCGTCCGCGCCTGCGACGCCGACGCGTTCTACGCCTCGGCCACGCCGTTCCTGGGCCGGCTCGGTCAACGGGTGGCCTCGCCGCTGCTGTCGATCTACGACGACGGCGCCCGGCCGGGCCTCATGGGCTCCAAGGGCATCACCTGCGAGGGCCTGCCGACCGGCCGCACCGACCTCATCAGGGACGGCGTGCTGGCCGGCTGCCTGAGCAACTGGTACGCGAGCCAGCGGCTGCTGCGCGACCCGGCGCTCGCCGACAAGCTGGGCGCCGCCGGTCCGGTCGCCGCCGCCGCGCTGGCGCCGCGCAACGGCTTCCGCTTCGGCAGCGGCGGCGGGCGCGAGTTCGACAGCCAGCCCGGCATCGCCGCCTCCAACGTCGTCGTGGCGGGCGCGGAGCCGGTGTCGCGCGAGGAGATGCTGCGGCGGGTCGGCGACGGGCTCTACGTCGGGCGGATCTGGTACACGTACCCGATCAACGGCCTGCGCGCGGGCGATTTCACCTGTACGGTCGTCGCCGATTCCTATATCATCCGCAACGGCCAGATCGTGGCGCCTCTCAAGCCCAACGCGATTCGCATCAACGACAACATCGCCACCTTCCTCGGCAACGTCGTCGCCGTCACCAGGGACGCCAGGGGCACCGTCGGCTGGGCCACCGACGAGGTCGTCTACACGCCGGAGGTTGCCGTCTCCGGCGTTCGCGTGGACGCGATCGCTGACTCTATGGAGGGACTCCCCTGATGGCCGAGGCCAGGCTGGAGACGATCGCGCGCGAGTGCCGCGTGCAGATCGTCCGCATGCTGACGCACGCCGCCTCCGGACACCCGGGCGGCTCGCTCTCGGTGATCGATCTGCTGGTGGCGCTCGTCTTCGGCCGGCTCCGCCACGATCCGCGACGCCCCGACTGGCCCGATCGCGACCGCATCGTGCTCTCCAAGGGCCACGCGGTGCCCGCGCTCTACGCGGTCATGGCGCGCGCCGGCTACTTCCCCGAGAGCCAGCTGATGACGCTGCGCAAGCTCGGCAGCCCGCTGCAGGGTCATCCCGACCGCGTGGCGCTGCCCGGCATCGAGGCCGCCACCGGCTCGCTCGGCCAGGGGCTGTCGATCGCCTGCGGCATGGCGCTCGGCCTCAAGCTGGCCGCCTCCCCGGCGCGCGTGTACTGCATCCTCGGCGACGGCGAGGTGCAGGAGGGCCAGGTCTGGGAAGCCGCGATGGCGGCGCCCAAGCTGGGCCAGCCGGCGCATCCGCTCGACAACCTCACGGTGATCGTGGACTACAACCGGATCCAGCTCGACGACTTCACGGCGAAGATTCTCGACCTGGAGCCGCTCGTGGCGAAATGGCAGGGCTTCGGCTGGCCGGTGCTGGAGATCGGCGGCCACGATTTCCCGCAGATCGCCAAGGCGCTCGACGCCGCCGAGGCCAACCGCGGCACGCCGACGCTGATCGTGGCCCACACCGTCAAGGGCAAGGGCGTGTCCTTCATGGAGAACAACCCGGAGTGGCACGGCAAGTCGCCGAAGCCCGAGGAGGCCGTCGCCGCCATCCGGGAGATCCTCGGCGTCGCCGACGGTGATCCGTCCATCCGCGCCCTCGTGGACGAGCTGCGCGCGCTCGACAGGACATAAGGGGGACCATGGCCGCCAAAGCCTCTCGCGCCGCGTTCGGGGAAGCGCTGCTGGAGCTGGGAGCCCACGATCCGCGCATCGTCACCCTCGACGCCGATCTCTCCAAGTCCACGATGACGGCGACGTTCGCCCGGACGTATCCCGAGCGCGCCTTCAACCTGGGCATCGCCGAGTCCAACATGGTCGGCGTCGGCGCCGGGCTGGCGCTCACCGGCAAGATCCCGTTCGTGTGCTCGTTCGCGTGCTTCGTCGTCGGGCGCTTCGAGACGATCCGCATCTCGGTCGCCTACACCAACGCCAACGTCAAGATCGTCGGCACCCACGCCGGCATCGCGATCGGCGAGGACGGCTACAGCCAGATGGGCCTGGAGGACATCGCCTGCCTGCGGGCGCTGCCCAACATGCCGATCATCCAGCCGGCCGACGAGCTGGAGACGAAGCAGGCGGTCGCCTGCGCGGTCGAGCACCAGGGCCCGCTCTACCTGCGGCTCACGCGCCAGAGCCTGGAGCCCGTGTGCCCGGCCGGCTATCGGTTCCAGCTCGGCCGCTGGCTCACGCTGCGCCAGGGCGACGACGTAACGCTGATCGCCAGCGGCGGCACCGTCTTCAACACGCTGGAGGCGGCCCGGCGGCTGCAGGCCGAGGGCATCGCGGCCGAGGTGATCAACGCGGCCTCGATCAAGCCGCTCGACGAGGAAGTGCTGGTGCGCTCCGCCGCGCGCACGAGGCACGTCGTCACCATCGAGGACCACTCGATCCAGGGCGGCCTGGGCGGCGCCGTCGCCGAGACCCTCGGCGAGGTGCTGCCGACGCCGCTCAAGCGCCTGGGCGTCACCGGCTTCGGCGAGTCCGGCGATCCCAAGGGCCTCTACGCCAAGCACGGCCTGGATCCCGCCGGCATCGCGGCCAGCGTCAAGAAGTTCCTGAGCCGATAGTTCTCAGCGCCGCCGCACGCCGGCCAGCACCATGCCGGCGCTGACGCCGAGCATGCCGGCCAGCTGCACGGCGTCGGGGACCTCGCCCAGCACCGGCACGCCGAGCAGCACGCCGAAGACCGGCACCAGCGGCATGAGCAGCGCGGCCACCGAGGCGCCGAGCACGCGAATGGCCCAGGCATAGAGGACGAGCGCGACGATGGCGACACCGATGCCCTGGTACGCCGCCTGGAACAGCACCTCGCCGCGCGGCGCCGCGAGCAGCCGGCCCCCGGCGACGGCCGCGTAGAGCGGCAGGTAGAGCAGCGACAGCGCCCACATCGCTGCCGTGACCGGTACCGGATCGACCCGCCAGCGCCGCGCGGCGACCGTGTAGAAGCCCCAGAGCACGCCGGCGACGGTGAAGAGCAGATCGCCCAGCCCGATGGCGGAGCCGGCGCCGGCGCTGATGCCAGGCCAGCCGACCAGCACGAGGCCGAGCACGATCAGCGCCAGGCCGACGACCTTCGCCGGCCACGGCCGCTCCTGCCACCACCACCACGTCAGCGCCGCCGCGACGACCGGCGTCGCGCCCGGGATGATGACGGCGCCGTGCGCCGCCGGCGCCAGCGAAAGGCCGCCATACATGATCAGCGTGTAGGGACCGCCGGCGGCGATCGTCAGCGCGATGAGCCGCCCCCAGCCGAGACCGCCCAGCCCCGGGCGGCGCCGCAGCAGGAACAGCGCGCTCAGCACGCCGGCGACGCCGAAGCGCAGCGCGGCCAGGTCCCAGAGGCTCAGCGTGCGCTGGATGCTCCAGCGCGACAGCACGAACTGGCCGGCGTACAGCAGCATCGCGCCCACGCCGGCCAGCGCGGCGAGGAGCACGCGGGCGCGCGCGGGCGCGGCGGCGACGGGGTGCATGGGCGTGACTCCGAGTCTAGTATGTGAAAGAGCACCGCGAGAGGAGAACCGCCATGGGCACGCTGCGCAAGGGCTTCCGCCAGCTGGTGAACGAGGCGAAGGCGCGCATCCGCACCATCAGTCTCGAGGAGGCCCGCCAGCGGCTCGGCAAGCCGGACGTCGTGTTCGTGGACCTGCGCGACGTGCGCGAGCTCGACCGCGAGGGCCTCATCCCCGGCGCCTTCCATTGCCCGCGCGGCATGCTCGAGTTCTGGATCGATCCCGATAGCCCCTACTACAAGGACGTCTTCGGCGGCGACAAGGAGTTCGTCTTCTACTGCAACGGCGCCTGGCGCTCGGCGCTGGCCGCCGACACCGCCCAGCAGATGGGCCTGCCGCGCGTGGTGGAGATGGACGGCGGCTTCACCGCCTGGAAGAACGCCGGGCTGCCGGTCGCCGAGCGCGCGAAGAAGGGCTGAGCGCAGGCGGCCGATGCGCGCGCGCCACCTCGTCGTCGCGCTGGTGATCGTCGCCGTCGTCGCCGTGGGCATCGTCGGCCGCTGGTATCGCGGCTACCTGGCCGGTGTGTTGCCCAGCTCGGCGGCCGAGATGGGCGAGATCACGCTGCCGCCCGGCTTCCACATCGCGGTGTGGGCCGACAAGGTGCCCAACGCGCGCCAGATGGCGCTCGGTCCCTCCGGCATCGTCTTCGCCGGCTCGCTGGCCGAGGGCAAGGTCTACGCCGTGGTCGCCCGCGAGGGGGAGCCGCGCGCCACCCAGGTGCACGTGCTGGCCTCCGGCCTGAACATGCCGAGCGGCGTCGCCTTCCGCGACGGCGCGCTCTACGTGGCCGCGGTCAACCGCGTCCTCAAGTTTCCCGACGTGGCGCACGACCTCGCCCACCCGCCCCGGCCCGAGGTCGTCAGCGACGCCTACCCGAGCGATCGCCACCACGGCTGGAAGTTCATCGCCTTCGGCCCCGACGGGCGGCTCTACGTGCCGGTCGGCGCTCCCTGCAACATCTGCGAGCCGCCGGGGCCGCTGTACGCCGGCATCACGCGCATCGAGGTGCCCGGCGGCAAGCCGGAGGTCGTCGCGCGCGGGGTGCGCAACAGCGTCGGCTTCGACTGGGATCCGAAGACCCACGAGCTGTGGTTCACCGACAACGGCCGCGACTGGATGGGCGACGACCAGCCGCCCGACGAGCTGAACCACGTCACGAAGCCGGGCGAGCACTTCGGCTTTCCGTTCTGTCACGGCGACGGGATCAAGGATCCCGAGCACAACGCCGGGCGCGACTGCGCGCAGTTCACGCCGCCCGCGCGGCTGCTCGGCCCCCACGTCGCCTCGATCGGCATGCGCTTCTACACGGGCACGATGTTTCCCGACAAGTACCGCGGCGGGATCTTCATCGCCGAGCACGGCTCCTGGAACCGCTCGACGCCGGTCGGCTATCGCGTGAGCTTCGTGAAGGTCGACGGCGGACGCGCGACGTCCTACGAGCCGTTCGCCGCCGGCTGGCTCAAGGGCGGCACGGCGTCGGGACGGCCGGCCGACGTGCTCGTCATGCCCGACGGCTCGCTGCTGGTGTCCGACGACAAAGCCGGGCGCATCTATCGCATCACCTACGCCGGGAGCTGACCATGACCGTGATCGATCCTGTCTTCGCGGGGGTGAGCGCGCTGTCGGCGGCCTTCGCGCGCCGCGAGCTCTCGCCCGTGGACGTCGTGAGCGCGCTGCTGGGCCGCATCGAGAAGCTCGATCCGCGCCTGCACGCCTTCGTCGACGTCTACGCCGCCGACGCGCGGCTGGCCGCCGAGGCCGCCGACCGGGCGATCCGCGCCGGCCACGCGGTGGGACCGCTGCACGGCGTGCCCGTCGCCCTCAAGGACCTGGTGGACCTCGAGGGCCGCATCACCACCGGCGGCTCCCGGGTGTGGGCCAAGCGTGTCTCGCCCGTCACGGCGACACTGGCTCGGCGGCTGATCGGCGCCGGCATGATCGTGCTCGGCAAGACGCACACCGTGGAGTTCGCGATGGGCGGCTGGGGCACCAACACCCACATGGGCACGCCGCGCAATCCCTGGGATGCGAGCGTGCATCGCACGCCCGGCGGCTCCTCGAGCGGCTCCGGCGTGGCGGTCGCCGCCGGGCTCACGCCGGGGGCGATCGGCACCGACACCGGCGGCTCGGTGCGGCTGCCGGCCTCCTGGTGCGGCATCGTCGGTCTGAAGACGACCGTCGGGCGCGTCAGCACGTACGGCGTGCTGCCGCTGTCGAGCACGCTCGACACGCCGGGGCCGATGACGCGCTCGGTGGAGGACGCCGCGCTCCTCTACCGCGCGCTCAACGGTCCCGACCCCAACGATCCGGCCACGCTGGTGTGGAGCGCCGACGACCCGCTGCCGACGCTCAAGCGCGGCGTCGCCGGGCTGCGGCTCGGCATCATCCCCGACAGCGAGCGGATCGGCGTGGATCACGAGGTGCTGGAGGCCTACGTCATCGCCGTCGACACGCTGCAGCGCCAGGGCGCCGTGATCGTGCCGGTGGCGCTGCCGCACCGCTTCGCCGACTACGCCGCCGCCACCGGGCGCATCATCGGCAGCGAGGGCTACCGCTACGTCGGCGAGCTGGTGGACGACCAGAGCCTGCCGATCGATCCCCACGTGCGCCCGCGCATCCAGCTCGGCCGTAACGTCTCCGCGCGCGACTATCTCCTCGCGCTCGACGAGTGCCGCCGCCACCGCCGCGAGTACGCGGCGGCGACGGCCGACGTGGACGCGCTGCTGACGCCGACGACGCAGACAGCCGCCATCCCGATCGACGAGGTGGACCAGACGACGACGCCGGCGCACTTCACGCGCGCCGGCAACTACCTGGGCCTGTGCGGCGTGGCGATCCCCGACGGCTTCACGGCGGGCGGCCTGCCGATCTCGCTGCAGATCCTCTGCGCGGGCGGCCAGGAGGCCCTGGCGCTGCGCATCGCGTGGGCCTACGAATGGGCGACGCCGTGGCGCCAGCGCCGGCCGCCGGAGTCATGAGCCGCCCCGCCCTCGCGCTGCTGCTCGCGCTGGCGCTCTGCGCCACGCGCGCCGGCGCCGAGGCCACGCCGACGCCCGTCGGCACGCCGGCGCCGCTCCAGGTCGTGAGTGAGCTGCGGGCCGCGCTCGACGAGGCCGTCGCGCGCTTCAACGCCGGTGACGCCCGCGGCGTCCTCGGCTACGTGTCGGATCGCTACCGGACCGGAGGATTCACCAAGACGGCGCTCGCCGAGCAGTTGAGCACGCTCTACGCCCTGCACGACCAGGTCACCGCGCGCATCCGCCTGGACGAGGTGCGGATGCTCGGCGAGCAGGCCTGGATCTACACCACCGGCGACGTCGTCGGCCGCCTCCGGCTCGTCGGCAGCAGCCTCCCGCTGTTCTCCTGGCAGCACGAGCCCGAGGTCGCGCGGCGCGAGGGCGGCCGCTGGGTGCTCTTCGGCGACCAGAACTAACGAGAGGTCACTCGCCGAGCGCGGCGCGGACGCGGCGCTGCCAGCGCTCGAACGCGAGCACCGGCGTGCAGCCCGCCTGCACGTCGTGCCGCGCGGCGTAGCGGGCGGCCACGTCCTCGCAATCGCGCAGGACGTAAAACGTCTCCACCGGCTCCCAGCCGAGCCCGCGATTCACGAGCATCACGTACGGGCCGGCGATGCTGGCCGCCACCGGCAGCACCTGCAGCGCGAGAATGAAGGCGACCGCCTGCACGATGCGCTTGGCCATCCCGCGTCCTTCCCCCGGGCGCCCGGCTCGGCGCCAGGCATCCCACGGGCAAGGCGCATACCAAACGGCAAGTCCCCGTCACATCGGGCGGTTCAGGCGCAGCGGGCCGGCCACCGCTCGCTTTCTGATCGCCCCGGGCGGCCAGGAATTACCCGCACGCGCGGCGGGCCTCAGTCGTACTTCTCGCGGTGCCGGAGCTCGACGAAGAGCCCATGCGTCTCGCGCGGGTGCACCCAGGCGATGTCCTCGCGCGGGCTGTCCACCTTGGCGCCGTCCGCGCGCAGCTTCTTCACCGCGCCCGGGACGTCCTTGCACTCGAAGCCGACGAGATAGACGCCCTCGCCGTGCCGGGCGAGGAACTTGCCGACGGCCTTGTCGGGATCGGTCGGCTGCATCAGCTCGATGTGGCCGATGCCCGTCGGCAGGATCGCGTTCTTGAAGCCGAACTGCGTGGACTCGCTCCGCTTGTGGACCCGCAGGCCGAACAGCTTCGTGAACCGCGCGACCGCCTCGTCCAGGTCGCGCACGACGACCGACAGCTCGACGACGTCTCCCAGCATGGGCTCCTCCTTGCGTCTCAGCGCCGGCGCGGCGTGCTGAGCGGCAGGTGCATGCGGCCGGCCGAGGTGCCGCCGTTGACGGCGAGCACCTCGCCGGTCATGTACTCCGAGTACGGCGAGGCCAGGAACAGCACGGCCTGGGCGACGTCGGCCGGCGTGCCGGCGCGGCCCCACGGCACGCTCTTGAGCAGCGTGCTCACGTATTCCTCCGCCAGCGGCGACACCTCGCTGTCCACTCGCACGAAGCCCGGCGCCACGCAGTTGACGTTGATGCGGTAGCGCGCCAGCTCGAGCGCCAGCACGCGCGTGAACATGACGACGGCCGCCTTGGAGGCGCAGTAGTGGGCGGCGCCGGGCCGCCCGCTGGAGTAGGCGCCGGAGGAGATCGTCACGATCTTGCCGGGCGCCACGCGCGCCACCATCCGCCGGGCGGCGGCCTGGCAGGTGAGGAACACGCCGCGGGCGTTGGTGGCCATCACCTGGTCCCACTCGTCCACGTCCATGTCGAGCACCGGCGTGTTGGGATAGATGCCGGCGTTGGCGACGGCGACGCTGACCGGCCCCAGCGCCTTCTCCGTCGCCTCGACGAAGCCGGCCACCGAGCGCGGGTCGCACACGTCCATCGCCTGGGCGAAGACGCGCGTACCGTCGCCGAGGCCGCCGGCCGCCCGGTGCGCGGAGTCGGCGCGGATGTCGCCCAGCGCGACGCGCGCGCCGGCGTCGAAGAACGCCCGGGCGATGCCCTGCCCGATGCCGGCGCCGCCGCCGGTGATGAGCACGACCTGGTCGCTGAAGTCGAAGCCGCCGGCCGGGCTCATCGCCGGCCCTCGTGCCAGCGGGCGACGTCCTCGCAGGTCGTGAACCAGACGCCGCGCTGCTTGCGCATGAAGCGCACCAGGTCCTCGATGAGCTGCACGCGCGAGGCGCGCCCGCTGATGAACGGATGGCAGGTCAGCACGAAGCAGCCGTTCTCCTTGTGCATGGCGGCGAACTCCTTGCTCCACATCTGCAGCACGCGGCCGGGGTCGGCGATCGCGTTGGTGGCGCCGTAGACGTGGCGGAAGAGCGGGGCGTCGTCCATGATCCACTGCACCGGGATCTCGGTCAGCGGCCCCTCGGGCGTGTCGAGCGCGTAAGGCACGTCGTTGCCCATCAGCGAGCTGTCGTAGCGGAACCCGTGCGACTTCAGCAGGCCCGGCGTCCACACGTTGACGTCCCACGACGGCGAGCGGTAGCCGGCCGGGACCACGCCCAGCTGGTCCTTGAGGATCGCCAGCTGCTGCTGCAGCACCGACTTCTCCTGGGCCTGGTCCAGGAACGCGACCGCCTCGTGGACGTTGCCGTGGGCGCCGATCTCGTGGCCGGCGTCGCGGATGCGCCGGCAGGGCGCCGGGTGGTTGACGACCGTCCAGCCCGGGATGAAGAACGTCGCCTTCAGCTCGAGCCGGTCGAGCATGCGCAAGAGCCGGTCCACGCCCACGCGCGGCCCGAACCGCCGCTCCTCCAGGTCGGCCAGGCTGCGCTTGGCCTTCTCCGGCTCCCGGAAGAGAAAGCCCGACTCGGCATCGAAATCGAACGAGAGCACCACGGCGGATTGCCGGCCCTTCGGCCACCGGTAGCGCATGATTGTCCTCAATCGATGTACTGACCGCCGTTGACGTCCATGCACTCGCCGGTGATCCAGCCGGCCGCCGGCGAGGCGAAGAAGCGCACGGCGGCGGCGACGTCCGCCGGCGTGCCGACGCGGCCCATGGGAATCGTCTTCACGATGGCCGCGATGTCGGGGCCGCGCGTGATCCGCAGCGTCGGCGGCGTCTCGATCAGCCCCGGGCACACCGCGTTCACGGTCACGTGGGGCGCCAGCTCCCTGGCCAGGCCGCGCGTGAGACCCAGCACGCCGGCCTTGGCCGCCGCGTAGGCCGACCTGCTCACGGTCGCCGGCGGCCCTCCGCCGTGCTTGGCCGAGATCGACGCGGTGTTGACGATGCGCTGCCCCTGTCGCGTCAGCATCTGCGGCGCCAGGCAGTGCGCCCAGTTCCAGGCGGACTTGAGATTGCGCGCGAGCACCTGGTCGAACTCCTGCGCCGTCAGCTCCAGCAGCGGGCGCGGCTCGCCACCACCGGCCACGTTGACGAGGACGTCCACGCGCGCCATCGCGCCCAGCGCAGCGTGGGCGAGCGCCTCGACGGTCGGGTAGTCTCCGGCGTCGCCGACCAGCGCCAGCGCGCGCCGCCCCAGGGCCTCGATCTCCTTCACGCGGGCCTCGGCCGCGTCCCGGCGCAGGTCCACGATGACGACGTCGGCGCCGACGCCGGCCAGCGCCCGCGCGCAGGCGCCGCCGATGGCGCCCCCGCCCCCGGTGACGAGCGCCACGCGTCCGGCCAGGTCGCCGCCGTCACTCGGCAAGGCGTGGCCTCACCTTCTCGGCCAGGATCTCGATCGTCCGGGCGATGGCCGGATAGGTCGAGTAGGAGACCTCCAGCGCGACGTGCGAGCAGCCGAGCGCCGCGAAGCCGACCAGTTCCTCGGCGATGCGCGCGGGCGAGCCGCTGAGCGCGTGACGGCCGCGCAGCAGCGCCATGTCCACCGCCGGCCGGTGCACGCCGTCCACCAGCAATGGGATGCGCAGCGACAGCGCCGGCGTCCCCTCGCGCCCGGCGTCCTTCCAGAAGCGCGACAGCGTCTCGACGCCGGCGCGAAACGCGTCGACGTTGGTCGCGGTGGCGTGCCAGCCATCGCCCAGCCGCGCCACCCGGCGCAGCGCGCCCTCGCTGTTGCCGCCGACCCAGAGCGGCGGCCGGGGCCGGGACAGCGGCAGCGGCGAGAACACGACGTCGTGCAGGCGGTGGCGCTTCGTGACGAGCTCCGGCCGCTCCTGAGTCCACAGCGCGCGGAACAGCTCCAGCGCCTCCTCGCTGCGGCTCACGCGCTCCTTGAACGGCACGCCGAGCGCGTCGAACTCGCCCTCCAGCCAGCCGATCGCCGCGCCGACGATCAGGCGGCCGCCCGAGAGCACGTCCACGCTGGCCAGCAGCTTGGCGACCGGGATCGGCGAGCGGTACGGCAGGATGACGACGCTGGTGCCCAGCTCGATGCGCCGTGTGACGCCGGCCAGCCACGGCAGCATCGCCAGCGGATCGAGCATGTGCTCGCGGTAGATGACGTTGGCGGAGGCCGGCATGATCACGTGGTCGGTCACCCAGACGGAGTCGAGGTCGTGCGCCTCCGCCGCCCGCGCCACGTCGAGCATGCGGTCCACCTCGATGGGACGGCCGTAGTGCGGCAGGCAGATGCCGAGCTTCATGGGTTGCCCCCCGGGCTCGATGGTGCCGCCTATGGTAACGCCGTCTTTGTGACTATACTTCGGCCCGAGCCCATCCCGGAGGTGGCCAGCCGATGACGACCGCCTACGCCCGCCTGGAAGAGCGCATCCTCGCCCGGGACCAGATCGGCGCCAGCGAGGCGCTCTACGACCTCGTCCGCGACAAGCGTCCGGCCGGCGAGATCGTGGGCGAGACCGTGCGCATCCACGCGCCCTACACCCACGTGCCCTACCACCAGCGGCTGGACGACGGCCTGGTGAAGTTCGTGAACAACGACCACTGCCTGCTCAGCGAGCGCGTGAGCCTGCCGCTGCGGGCGATGCTCCCGCGCGAGCTCGAGTGGCTGCCGCTGGCGCAGACGGTCTGGTACATGCCGACCGGGCTCGATCCGTGGAACCAGCTGCTCGGCAAGGCGCCCGGCCACTACACGCGTCTCTACGACATCAAGGTCCACGCCACCCCGCCGGCGCCCGAGTCGCACTGGCCCGATCAGGAGCCGCTGGTGCTCGAGGGGCCGCTGCGCGAGCGGCTCAACCACTGGCTCACGCTCGTGC
>DASSLH010000158.1:0-2149 GCA_035689625.1 Candidatus Methylomirabilota bacterium
GGTCCACAGCTCGACCATCGCCGCCAGGTGCTCGTCGGTCATGGCGCCGCGCTCCTTGAACGCCACGCCCAGCATCGCGCTCTCGGCCGGCAGCCAGCCGGCGCCGATGCCGAGCACGACGCGGCCGCCGCTGAGCGCATCCAGCGAGGCGACCATCTTCGCGGTCACGACCGCGTTGCGGTAGGGCACGATCAGCACGGTGGTGCCCAGCTTCACGCGGCGCGTGGCGCCGGCGGCGACCCCGAGCGTCACCAGCGGATCGAAGATCGCCTCACCGAAGTTCTTGACGTTGGCCGTCGGCACCACGACGTGGTCGCTGACCCAGACGGAGTCGTAGCCCAGCGCCTCGGCGCGCACCGCCGTCGTGCGGATGATCTCCGGCGTGGCCAGGTGGCGGCAGTTGGGGATCCAGACACCGAAGTTCATCGCGCCTCCTCGGCCTGCACTATACTCCCGGCGTGATCGTCTCCCGGGCCGTCGCCGACAATCTCGCCAGGGCGTCGTGGATCCGCCGCATGTTCGAGGAGGGCGCGCGCCTCAAGCAGGAGCGCGGCGCGGACAAGGTCTTCGACTTCACGCTTGGCAACCCGGAGATCGAGCCGCCGCCGGCCGTGCTGGCCGCGGCCCGGCGCATCCTCGACAGCGACACGCCCCACCTGCACGCCTACATGCCCAACGCCGGGCAGCCGCGCGTGCGCGAGGCGGTGGCCCGGCGCCTGGCGGCGGCCACCGGCCTGCCCTACACCGCCAACCACGTCCTCATGACGGTCGGCGCCGGCGCCGCCCTCAACACCGTGCTCAAGGCGCTCCTCAACCCGGGCGACGAGGTGCTCGCGGTCGCGCCGTTCTTCGTGGAGTACACGTTCTACGCCGAGAACCACGGCGGCCGCCTGGTCGTGGTGCCGCCGAAGCGCGATCTCACGCCGGACGTCGAGCGCCTCCAGGCCGCGATCACGCCGCGCACGCGGGCGCTCATCGTCAACTCGCCGAACAATCCCAGCGGCGTCGTCTATCCCGCCTCGACGTTCGTCGAGCTGGAGGCGATGCTGCAGCGCGCCGGCCAGCCGATCGTGCTCATCAGCGACGAGCCCTACCGCGCGCTCGTGTTCGACGACGTCACCGTGCCCCAGGTGCCGCCGCTGGTCACCCGGGCGGTGGTGGCGACCTCGTGGTCGAAGTCGCTGGCGATCCCCGGCGAGCGGATCGGCTACCTGGCGTTCTCGCCGAGGATGCCGGAGGCGGCCGATCTCTTCGAGGCGTGCACGTTCACCAGCCGGGTGCTCGGCTTCGTCAACGCGCCGGCGCTCTGGCAGTGGGTCGTGGCCGAGGTGGGCGACCAGGTCATCGACGTCGCGCCCTACCGCGAGAAGCGCGACCTCATGTACGAGGGCCTGCGCCGCATCGGCTACGAGTGCGTCAAGCCGCAGGGCGCCTTCTACGTCTTCCCGCGCACGCCGATCGAGGACGACGTCGCGTTCGTGCGGCTGCTGGCCGACGAGGGCGTGCTCACGGTGCCGGGCGCCGGCTTCGGCATGCCGGGCCACATCCGCATCTCGCTCACGGTCGAGCGCGAGAGCATCGTGCGCGCGCTGCCGGGGTTCGAGCGCGCGTTCCGCAAGGCGCGCGGCGGCTGACCGCTCACAGCGCCAGCCGCCAGGCGCCCGCCACCGCCGCGCCGGCCGCCGCGACCAGCAGCCACTGCACCGCCGCCGGCACCCGCCACCGCAGCGTCAGCGCGCCCACCGCGCCCAGCGCCGCGCCGGCGAGCAACCCGAAGAGGTGCGCGAGCAGGTCGGCGTTGGGCGCGGTGCCCAGCAGCGCGAGCAGCACCAGCACGGCGCCGGCCACGACCCACGGCCTCGTGGCCCGCAGCCCGACCCGGCGCGGCGCCAGCACGCGCACAGCGGCCAGCAGGCCGATGGCGCCGAACAGCGCCGTCGAGGCGCCGACCGAGACGTGGCCGGCCCGATGCACGAGCGCGGTGAGCGCGTTGCCGGCCACGCCGGCCAGCAGCACCAGACAGAGGGCGACGCCGCTTCCGAGGTCCAGGCAGGCGGCCGTGAGCAGCAGCGCCAGGCCCACGGCGTTGCCGAGCACGTGCACGCCGTCGGCGTGCAGCGTGAGCGCGGTGAGCGCGCGCCACCACTCG
>DASSLH010000159.1:0-3842 GCA_035689625.1 Candidatus Methylomirabilota bacterium
GCTGACGCTGGTCCCCGTGGAGCACCTGCCGCCGGCCGGCGAGGCCGCCGGCTGCGTGGTCGAGGGCGACGGCGCGCGCGTCGTCTACAGCGGCGACACGCGTCCGTGCGAGGCGCTCGTCAGCGCCGCCCGCGGCGCCGACCTGCTGATCCACGAGGTCGGGGGCACCGAGGCGCGCGCCGAGCTGCTCCACCGCGTCGGCCACTCCACCGCCGCCGATGCCGGCCGCGTCGCTGCCCGCGCCGGCGTCCGCGCGCTCGCGATGTTCCATGCGCCGGCGCCGGTGTGGGTGTCACCGGCTGATCTGCTGGCGGAGGCCAGGCGCGCGGCGCCCGGCGTGGAGGTGTTTCTCAGCGAGGATGGGCAGACGCTGACGCTGTGAGCGGCAGGTCGAGCTGCTGCGGCGTCCATCCGAAGAGGCGATCGAGTCGTGCCACGTCGGCCCGTTGTGCAATCGAGATGGTCTCGCGGTTGGCGCGGCGCCACCGGATGCCGAGGACGTCACACGCCCAGGTGAAAAGCAACAGGATGTCTTCCGAAACATTCGCGAACGAATACGCGGGGTAGTCGCGGCCGGCGACCAGGCGCCGGTGCCGGCAGCCGTCCGAATCGATGCAGCCGCGAACGAAATCTGTCGGATGGCGCTCCACCAGCTCGCGCTGCCATGCGTCCAGGACGATGCGCCGTTCGTGCTTCCGTCCCGGACCATGCTGAGGAAACAACGACGGCCATGCGTTGGAATACGAATTGACGATCGTCATGGCGCCTTTGCGACGAAATCCGACCGGGCGACCGGGCCGCAGTGTTGGGATTGCGCGAGCGGCACCCTCGATCACCGCGGTGTCATCGCGATGCAGGTAAATGTGCAGCCGGTACGTCCGTGGCGTCCGATTGATGTATCCGTCACCGAGATACAACCCGAGGAGGTAGCAGTACTGCTGCGCGCGATGCACACCGCGCAGGCGGCGCTTGATCTCGTGGAATGGTAGGGGCGGCAGGATTCGAACCTGCAAGTCCTTGCGGACAGGGGATTTTAAATCCCCAGCGTTAACCGTTCCGCCACGCCCCCATACCACGACGAGCTAGGACTACGCTAAGCGCGCCTCGGTGCCAATGTCCAATGATTCAGACGGCGTGTGGGTTGGGGATTCGACTGGAGGCGCCGGGCGGATTCGAACCGCCGAATAACGGATTTGCAGTCCGCTGCCTTACCACTTGGCTACGGCGCCGAGCCGGTCTGGAGCCGTTGCAGTTTCGCACAGTCAGACGGAGGCGTCCAGAGTCGCCGCCGCCGGTCACTGCTATTCAGACACGTATTCGACGTCCGCATCAGTCGGGCCGCGACAGCAACCACCAGTACCAGACGAAGTAGAGGACGAAGCCGAACACGACCGCGGCGGCGAGGAGGAGCGCCAGCGACCACCAGGCGAGGCAGAGCACGGGAGGCGCTACGAGGTTTTGCTGGAGCGGGAAACGGGATTCGAACCCGCGACCCCGACCTTGGCAAGGTCGTGCTCTACCACTGAGCTATTCCCGCAAACCAGCGCCAGATTGTACCACGCCCGCAAGCCGCGTCGCGACGCTCAGCCGCCCTCGCCCCGGAGGGCGGCGGCGGCGTCCTCGGGCGGCACCGGATTGATGAAGAACCCGCTCCCCCACTCGTAGCCGGCCACGTTGGTCAGCTTGGGGATGATCTCCAGGTGCCAGTGGAAGTGCTCGAGCGCGCCGTCGCGCAGGGGCGCGGTGTGCAGCATGAAGTTGAACGGTGGCCCGTTGAGCACCCGGTCCATGCGCCGCAGGAACTCGCCCAGCACCTCGGCCAGCGCCCGCAGCTCGTCCACGGCCGTCTCCTCGAACGCCGAGCGGTGGCGCGTCGGCAGGATCCACGTCTCGAACGGAAAGCGCGGGGCGAAGGGCGCCAGCGCCACGAAGCCGCTCGCCTCGGCGATCACCCGGCGGCGGCTGCGCCGCTCCTGCCGCACGATGTCGCACCAGACGCAGCGCTCCTTCATGCCGTAGTACTGCGCGGAGCCGTTGAGCTCCTCGCTGACCATGATCGGGATGATCGGCGTGGCGATCAGCTGCGAGTGCGGATGCTCCAGCGAGGCGCCGGCCGCCGCCCCGTGGTTCTTGAACACCAGGATGTACTCGAAGCGCGGGTCCTTCTTGAGGTCCACCATCCGCTCGCGGTAGGCGAGCAGGACCTCGGCGACGGTCTCGGCCGACAGCGTGGCCAGGCTGGCGCCGTGCTCGGGCGTCTCGATGACGACCTCGTGGGCGCCCACGCCGTTCATGCGGTCGTAGAGGCCCTCGCCGGTGGGCTCGAGCTCGCCCTCGATCCGCAGCGCGGGGAACTTGTTGGGGACGACGCGCAGCGACCAGCCCGGCCCGTTCGGCTTGGAGCCTGGCGCGCGGTTGGCCATGATCTCGGGCGGAGTCTTGTCCTCGTTGCCGGGACAGAACACGCAGTTGCTGCCCTTGGCCCGCACGGGCTCGATCGTGAAGTCGGACGGACGGCGGCCGCGCTCGGTCGAGATGATGACCCAGCGACCCACCACCGGGTCCTTGCGCAGATCAGGCATCCCGCTCTCCCACCCGGCTCATGTCCTCCCGCGTCGCCGCCCGTCCCAGCAGCGAGGCCAGGCCGGCGGCCGGCGACTTGCCCTCGAACAGTACCGCGGCCACCTCGGCGGCGATCGGCAGCGTCACGCCGTGACGCTGCGCCAGCGCCAGCGCCGAGCCCACGGTCGGCACGCCCTCGGCGACCATGCGGGTCGCGTGCTGCGCGGCCTGCCGCGACTCGCCGCGCGCCAGCGCCATACCGAGCGCGCGATTGCGCGACAGCGTGCCGGTGGCGGTCAGCACCAGGTCGCCGAGGCCGGCCAGGCCTGCCAGCGTGGCCGGCTCGGCGCCCATCGCGACGGCCAGCCGCGTGATCTCGGCCAGGCCGCGGGTGACCAGCGCCGCCCGCGCGTTCTCGCCGAGACCGAGGCCGTCGGCCAGCCCGGTGGCCAGCGCGATCACGTTCTTCAGCGCGCCGCCCACCTCGACGCCGACGACGTCGCGGTTCGTGTAGAGCCGGAACTCGCGCGAGCCCAGTCGCTGCTGAAGCTCGGCGGCCACGGCGTCGTCCCGCGAGGCGATCACCGCCGCGGTCGGCCGCGCCAGCGCAACCTCGCGCGCGAACGTCGGCCCGGACAGCACGGCCACCGGCACGCGGGGCCAGCGTTCGGCCACGACCTCCGTCATGCGGCGATGACGGCCGGGCTCGAACCCCTTGGTGGCCGACACCACCGGCCCGGCCGGCGGCCCCAGCCGCGCCAGCGTCGCGGCGAAGAACTCCGAGGGCACCGCGACGACCACGACCTCGGCGCCGGTCAGGGCGGCCGCCGCGTCCGCCGTAACCTCGACACCGGCCGGCACGTCAACGTCCGTGAGGTACCAGGGGTTCCGGCGGCGCGCGCGGATGGCGTTCACCACCTCGGCGCTGCGGCCGCACAGCCGCACCGGCGCTCCACCGCGGGCCAGATGGACGGCCAGCGCCGTCCCCCAGCTCCCCGCCCCGACGATGGCAATTATTGTAGCGACCCTTGTCGAGGCCGACGGCCGCTCACGCCGCGCTCCGCGCCCCCAGCCGCGGCTCCGTCCCGGCGCGCAGGCGGGCGATGTTGGCGTGGTGACGCCCCATCACGATGGCGGCCACGACCAGCGCCGCCAGCACGGAGGCCCGCGGGTAGCCGAGCAGCAGCGTGCCGAGCGGGACGCAGGCGGCCGCCAGCAGGGAGGCGAGCGAGACGTAGCGGAAGCTGGCGACGATCAGGACGAACACCGGCAGCGCGGCC
>DASSLH010000160.1:0-16327 GCA_035689625.1 Candidatus Methylomirabilota bacterium
TGCTCCTTGCGGAAGCCCTCGTAGTCCGCCGCCCGCAGCGCCGCGTCCAGCACCGCGCGGAAGTCGCCGCTGTCGTAGACGAGCGGATTGCCGTCGCGGTACGGCATGCCGAGGTCCCAGGGCAGGTCGGCCGCGCGCAGGTAGTTGCGCCGGCGGATCTCGGCGGGGTCGAGGCCGAGCTGCCGGGCCAGCCCGTCCACCGCGCGGTCCATCGCGAACACGGTCTCGGGACGGCCGGCCCCGCGGTAGGGGGCGTTGGGCGTCTTGTGGGTGACCACGCCCTGGAACTCGACCTCGAGGTCGCGCACGCGGTGCGGGCCCAGCAGGTGGGCGACCGTGTTGTAGGGCAGCACGATGCCCCAGGCGTTGTAGGCGCCGAAGTCGAGCCAGATGCGGTCGCGCACCCCGAGGATCACGCCGTCGCGCCGGGCGGCCAGGCTGATCCTGTGCGTCTGGTGGCGAGCGTGGCAGGCTGCCATCAGGTGCTCCTGCCGCGTCTCGATCCACTTCACGGGACGGCCCAGCGCGCGGGCGGCCAGCGGGATCAGCACGTCCTCGGGATAGCCGGAGGCCTTGGTGCCGAAGCCGCCGCCCAGGTCGGGGGCGATCACGCGGATCCGGTGTGGCGGCAGCCCCAGCGCGGCGGTCAGACCCTGCTGCACGAAGTGAGCGACCTGCGTGCTGTTCCACGTCGTCAGCGTCCCGTCGCGGCGGTCCCACTGCGCGACCACGCCCCGCGGCTCCAGCGGCATCCCCACGTAGCGCTGGATCTCGAAGGTCTCGGTGAACACGGTGGCGGCCGCCGCGAACGCCCGGGCCACGTCGCCGATCGCGTGACGGAAGCCGACCGCGACGTTGGTGCTCCACGCCTCGTGCACGAGCGGGCCGCCGGGCTCGGCCGCCGCGATCATGTCCACGGCCGCCGGCAGCGGCTCCCACTCGACCTCGATGCGGGCGGCGGCGTCCTCGGCCAGGGCCGCGCTGTCGGCGACCACCATGGCGACGATCTCGCCGACGTAGCGCGCGCGGTCGCGGCAGAGCGCGTACTGCGGGGCCTGGCGCAGGTCGAACTCGATGACGGCGGCCAGGCCGGGCGGCGGCGCGCCGAACAGCGGCAGCGGCTTGAGCCAGGCCTCGAGGTCGCCGAACGCGTACACGGCATGTACGCCCGGCATCCTGCGGGCGGCGGCCAGGTCCAGGCGGACCAGGCGGGCGTGGGCGTGGGGCGAGCGCAGGAACGCCGCGTGCAGCAGGCCGGGCAGCGTGACGTCGTCCACGAAGCGGCCCTCGCCACGCAGGAACCGAGGATCCTCGCGCCGCCGGACGGCGGCGCCGAAGTACTTCGCGCCCACCTAATTCACCGTCGGGGCGGCTGCGGAGGCCTCCGCCGCCCGACGGTCGGGCAGATCACGCGCCACGCTTCTTGTTGGTGGGGAGCAGCCAGTCCAGCCAGGGGGCGACCACGGCCATGAACAGCCCGGGGATCGCCACACCGCTGATGGTGCCGAGGATGGCGAGGAACACGAGCGAGATGGCGGCGATCACGGCGTCCAGCAGCAGGTCCATCGAGCCCCCCTAGCGGTCGGTGTCCCGGGCATTATCTTCGCTGGAGCGCTCGATGTCGAGCATCGCGGGGACCCCCGGGAAGGCGCTGGAGGGCTCGACCTTCGTGATGCGGGTCATGCGCCCGATGATCTCGCGCACGCGCTGGGAGGCGTCGATGGCCCGGTCGATCCACTTCGTCTCCTGCCCGGCCGCGTCCAGCCGCCGCTGCAGCAGCTCCAGCGAGCCGACGATGACGGTCAGCGGGTTGTTGATCTCGTGGGCGGCCGCGTTGGCCACCAGCGTGATCGCGCGCAGGTCGGTCACCTCGCGCCGGGCGGCGTCGAGCGCCTCGCGGGGGGCGGCGTCGCGGAAGATCATGATGTCGTAGCGCCGGCCGTCGTGCTCGACGCGCCGGCAGGTGAGGTCCACCGTGCGCGGCCGGCCGGCGACGGGCAGGGACAGGCCGAAGCCGCTGGCGGCGCCGCGGGCGGCGATCTCGGCGGCGACCGCCTCCCAGCGCGCCCGGCCCTCGGCGTCCCGGGGCCACAGCTCGCGCGCATCGTGGCCCAGCAGGCGCTCGCGCGGGCGGCCGCACAGCTCGCAGTCGGCGCGGTTGGTCTCGAGGATCCGCTGGGTGTCGGCGTTCACGATGCGGATGGCCTCCGACGACTCGTCCAGCAGCAGCCGGAACCGGCGCTCGGCGACGTAGAGGCGCTCGCGCTCGAGGACGTTCTGGAACAGCGTGGCCAGCACGCCGATGCCGCCGACGTAGGCGACCAGGAAGTGCGGCCAGGTGCGGACGAACTTGGCCAGGCCCGGGGCGCCGAGCATCGCGTAGCCGAGCAGCGTCGTGAGGAACGTCAGCGCGCCCAGGCCGAAGGCGTGGGCGCCGCTGACCCGCCCGTGACGCAGGGCCCACCAGCGCACCAGCGTGCCGGCCGCCGCCGCGCAGGCCACGCTGACGATCCCGGGCACGGTGCCGACGCCGCCGAGCCAGAACCAGCGGTAGATCGCCACCGGCAGCGCGGCCACGACGCCGGCCGGCCAGCCCTCGAACAGCGCGATGAGCGCGATCGGCACGTTGCGGGCGTCGAAGTAGACGTCGGGCGCGACCTGGATGCGCGCGCGCGCCAGCCACAGCGCGATGAGCCCGAACGCCAGGCCGTTGAGGAGACCGCGCGGCAGACGCAGGGAGGGGCGGGCGAGCGTACGGACCGAGGCGGAGTAGAAGATGACGCCCAGCGCGAGGACCCCGACCGCCTCAGTCAGGTCGTGGACGTCGATGTCACGCTCCTTGATCGCGCATGACAACCGCGCGAGCATCGTGGCACACTACACCGTGGCCGTCAAACCTCCGCCCGCCGTTCCGTCGCCCGCCGCCACGCTCGTCCTGCTCCGCGACCGCCCCGGCGAGGGCGTGGAGTGTCTGCTGATGCGCCGGCACATGAAGAGCAAGTTCGCCGCCGGCGACTTCGTGTTCCCGGGCGGCAAGATCGACGCGGGCGACAACCCCGAGGACGCCGCCCAGTGGTGCCGCGGCCTCGACGCCAAGGCCGCCGCGCGGCGCCTGTCGCTGGAGGACGCGCCGCGCACCGCGCTCGGCTACTGGATCGGCGCCATCCGCGAGACGTTCGAGGAGGCCGGCCTGCTGCTCGGGGTGGACGCCGCCGGCCGCGACGTGGACGTGCGGCCGGCGCGGTTCGCCGACTACCGCACGGCCTGCCACCGCGACAACCCGGCCTTCTGGACGATGATCCGCGGCGAGCGGCTGCAGCTGGCGACCGACCGGCTCGTGTACTTCGCCCACTGGATCACGCCCGAGGAGCAGCCGCTGCGCTTCGACACGCGCTTCTTCGCGGCGCCGGCGCCGGCCGGCCAGGAGCCGAGCGGCGACGACTTCGAGATGACCGACCTCAAGTGGCTGACGCCGCGGGAGGCGGTCGAGGCGTTCCGCCGCGGCGAGATCTCGCTGCGCAACCCCACCGTGAAGAACCTCATGCTCTTCGACGGCGCCCGCGACACCGCCCACGCGCTCGATCGCTTGAAGGATCGGGTGGTGGCGACGATCCGCCCGCGCATCGTCATGGACAACGGCGAGCGCAAGGTGCTGATGCCGGGCGACGCCGGCTACTTCTAGGCGGGCGCGAAGATCGTCGGACCGGGGCCGGCGGCAGGGCCCGGACGCTCGAGCGTCTTCGGCGTCGTCGCGAAGGCGGGGTCGCGCTGCAGCACCGGCATCACGCGCTCGGCGAACAGCCGCATGTTGAGCTCGGCCTGCTCGTGGGGCATGCCGCCGTAGCCGAACTCGGTGGCCAGGTGATCGACGCCGGTGAGGCGGTGCAGCTCGGCCATCTGCTGCAGGCAGTCGTCGGGCGTGCCGACGATCTGGATCTTCACGTAGAACTCCGTCGCCTTCTTGCGGAACCCCTCGTCCTTCATCTTCGAGTACGTCTTGGCCATGCCGCCGTAGAACTCGTAGCCCTTCACGCCGGCCAGGTGGCCGTCCGAGAAGTGGTAGTGCGCGTCGATGGAGTCCCACTTGCGGCCGAGGTAGGTCGCGGCGCGCTCGTGGGCCTCGCCGCGGCTCTCGGCCACCGAGATGTTGGTCAGGATGATCGGCGGCCGCGGGGTGTGGCCGACGGAGGCGGCGATCGCGCGGTAGCGCTGGATGTCCTCGGCCGCCTTGGGCCACTCGTTCTGCATGACCACCAGCACGCCGAAGCCCAGCTTGGCCATGATCTCGGCCGACTCCGGGCTCACCGACGAGGCGTAGAAGCGGCGCTCGGGGTGCGAGATCGGCCGCGGGCGGATGGCCGTGCGCGGGATCGTGAAGAAGTCGCCCTGGTACTCGAACGACTCCTGGGTGAGCGCCAGCACCACGATCTTCGCCGTCTCCACGAAGCGGGCGCGCGCCTCCTCCATCGGCACGCGCATGCCGGCGTACTCCACGCTGGCGGCGCCGCGGCCGAAGCCGAACAGGCACCGCCCTCCCGAGAGCACGTCGAGCAGCGCGATCTCCTCGGCCACCCGCACGGGATCGTGCCAGGGCAGCACGATGACCGCGGTACCGAGCGTGAGCCGCCTCGTGCGGCCGGCGAAGTAGGACAAGAGCTGCGTGGGCGAGGGCGACATCGCGTAGCCGGTGAAGTGGTGCTCGAGCGCGAAGAGGGAGTCGAAGCCCAGCGGCTCGGCCAGGTCGCCCAGGGCCAGGTGCTCGGCGAAGACGTCGGCGTCGGAGCGCCCCTCCTTCTGCAGCATGTTGAGCGCGACGCCGACGCGCATGGCTCAGGCGCCGCGGCCGACCAGCGGGCCGAAGCGGCGGACGAACTCGGCGGGCTCGAGCTTGCCGGCCTTGGCGAGGGGCCCGACCGTGGCCGGCGACTCGAAGTCCTCGGGCTTGAGGCGGATCATGTAGGCGACCAGCGTCTGGTACATCTCGGACTCGACGTCCACGTAGCGCACGCGGATCTTGCCGGTCTTGGGGTCCATCATCAGCCCGAAGGGCACCGGCACCAGGCGGCCGGCCTGGATGGTGACCATCGCGTTGCTGCCGCCCTCCAGCAGGAAGCGCACCGCCCAGTAGCCGAGGCTGCGGCAGTACTGGATGTCGTGGGCGCCGGGCGGCGCGCAGCGCAGCTCGTAGCCGAGGTCCTTGGCCACGATCGTGCAGTCCACGCCGCGCGTCTTGAGGCTGGCGTGCACGCGGTCCTTGAGCAGGCGGCCGAGGTCCAGCTCTGCCAGGCGCACGTTGCCGTAGGCGTCGCGCTCGACCGCGCCGAGGGTGGCGGGATCGAGCTTCTCGGCCAGGCCCTCGGAGAGGATCGCCACGCCCTGCTCGCGGCCGTGGGCGCGGCGCTTGATGATCGCGCCCTCCAGCGTGTCGGCGAGCTGGTCGAGGCTGATCTGGCCGGGCGGGAACTCCTCGGCGATGAGCGTGACGGTGGCGCCGGCCGAGCCGCCGATGCCGAGCGCCAGGTGGCCGGCGTGACGGCCCATCACGGTCACGAAGAACCAGCGCTCGGTGGTGGCGGCGTCCTGCATGAGGTTGCGGACGAGCTCCTTGCCGAGGTTGCAGGCGGTCGTGAAGCCGAAGGTGACGATGTCGCTGGGCAAGGGCAGGTCGTTGTCGATCGTCTTCGGCACGTGGGCCACCGTGAGCCCTTCCAGCGCGCGGGCCAGCCGGGAGGCGGCGAACGCGGTGTCGTCGCCGCCGATCGTGAGCAGGTGATCCACGCCCATGCGCTTGAGCGACTCGGCGGCCTTGGCCACGCCGTCGGCGGCCTTGGTCGGATTGGTGCGCGAGGTGCGGATGATGGAGCCGCCGTCGAAGTGGATGCGCGAGGTGTCGTTGATCTCCAGGTCCACCACGTGCTCGGTGTCGCCCTGCACGAGCCACTTGAAGCCGTCGTAGCAGCCGAGCACGCGCAGCCCGTGATTGCGGGCCTCGATGGTGGCGGCCGCGATGACCGCGTTGATGCCGGGGGCGGGGCCGCCCCCGACCAGGATCGCCAGCGTCTTCATGCGTGGCTTCTACTGTACCTCACGCCTTCGTGAGGTCGTCCGCCGCGATCGGCAGGCGGCGGATGCGCTTGCCGGTCAGCACGAACAGGGCGTTGCAGAGCGCCGGCGCCACCGGCGGCACGCCGGGCTCGCCCAGACCGCCGGGCGGCTCGCCGGAGTCCACGATGTACGTCTCCACCACCGGCATCTCGCCGATGCGCATCATCGGATAGTCGTTGAAGTTGCCCTGCTGCACGCGGCCCTTGTCCAGCGTGATCTCGCCGTAGAGGGCGGCGGTCAGCGCGTAGACGGCGCCGCCCTCCATCTGGGCCCTCACCTGATCGGGATTCACGGCGATGCCGCAGTCGATCGCGCACACGACGCGGTGCACGCGCGCCTTGCCGTCCGCGATGGAGGCCTCGATCACGTGGGCGGCGTAGCTGCCGTAGGAGAACGCCACCGCGATGCCGCGCGCGCGGCCGGCCGGCAGCGGGGCACCCCAGTCCGCCTTCTGGGCGGCCGTCTCCAGCACGGTGCGATGCCGCTTCGCGTTGCCGAGCAGGGCGCGGCGGTACTCGTAGGGATCCTTGCCGGCGGCGTGGGCGAGCTCGTCGATGAAGCTCTCGGTGATGAACGTGTTCTGCGAGGGGCCCACCGAGCGCCAGAAGCCGACCGGCACGCCGAAGTCCTTGTCCTTCCACTCGACCTCGATGTTCGGGATGTCGTAGGGCAGGTTGGCGGCGCCGGACACGGCGGCGCCGTCCACGGTGCCGGCCTTGGCCATGCCCTTCTGGATCAGGATGCCGGGACCCACGATGCGGTTCCACCAGGCCACCGGCTGGCCCTGCGCGTCCAGCTTCGCGCGGAAGTGGTTGTAGGTCGCCGGCCGATAGAAGCTGTGGCG
Organism: Candidatus Methylomirabilota bacterium; assembly: GCA_035689625.1. GTDB lineage: Bacteria > Methylomirabilota > Methylomirabilia > Rokubacteriales > CSP1-6 > AR5. Next base: position 6,950 of record DASSLH010000160.1, read on the forward strand.
GATGTCGTCCTCGCGCGTCCACACGACCTTCACGGGCGCCCCGACGGCCTTGGCGGTCTCGACGGCGTCGACGATGAAATCGACCTCGCCGCGGCGACCGAACCCGCCGCCCAGCATCGTCGTGTTGACGACGACTTTCGCGGGCGGCACGCCGGCCAGCCTCGCCGCCGTCGCCTGGGTGCCGCCGGGGTTCTGCGTCGGCGCCCACACGGTCACGCCGTCCGCGGTGACGTGCGCGGTGGCGTTCATCGGCTCCATGCAGGCCTGCTCGAGGAAGGGCACCTCGTAGACCGCGTCCAGCGTCTTGCCGCCGCCGCTGCCGAGCGCGCCGGCCGCATCGCCGACCTTCCTGGCGCTCAGGCCGGGCTGGGCGGCCAGCCGCCTGTACTCGGCGAACATCCGCGGCGTGCTGAGCGAGGCCAGCGGGCCCTCGTCCCACTCGACCTTGAGCGCGCGACGGCCCTTGATGGCTGCCCACGTGCTGGTAGCGACGACGGCGACGCCGTGGCTGACCTGCACGACGTCCTTCACGCCCTTCACCTGCTTGGCCGCGCTGGCATCCACGCGCTTGACCTTGGCGCCGGCCACGACCGGCGGGCGCTCGATGGACGCGTAGAGCATGCCGGGCACCTTGACATCGTAGCCGTAGACGGCCTTGCCGTCGGTCTTCGACGGCGCGTCGAGCCGCCCGACCTCCTTGCCGATGTAGCGCCATTCGGCCGGCGCCTTCAGCCGGGGGTTCTGCGGCACCGGCAGTGTCCTGGCCTTCTCCACCAGTTGGCCGTAGGGCAGCTTGCGACCGCTCTGCTTGTGCACGACGGCACCCGGCTCGGTCTCGACCTCGTCCACCGGCACACCCCACTCGTTGGCGGCGGCCTGCTTCAGCATCTGCCGGCCGGCCGCTCCAGCCTTGCGCCACGTCTGCAGGTGATCGCGGACGCCGCGGCTGCCGCCGTAGGACTGGGAGCCGGTGACCGGGTTGGCGTAGAGCACCGGGTTGGCCGGCGCCTGCACGACCTTCACCTTGGAGAGATCGACGTCGAGCTCGTCGGCGACGATCATCGGCATCGTCGTGCTCGTGCCCTGGCCCATCTCGGGCACCGAGTTGACGATCGTCACCTGGCCGTCGCGATCGATGCTCAGCCACTGGTTGGGCGCGAAGACGTTGGGGTCGGCGCCGGGCGCCTGCGCCGCGGCGACGATCGGCAGACGAACTCCGATGACGAGGCCGGCGCCGACGGCCGCGCCGCCCTTCAGCAGCTGGCGGCGGGAGAGACGCAGGCGGCTCATCACTTGCGCCCCTTCGCCATCGCGGCCGCGCGGTGGATCGCCTTGCGGATGCGCTGGTAGGTGCCGCAGCGGCAGATGTTGCCGCTCATGGCGTCGTCGATCTGGGCGTCGGTCGGATCCGGCGCGCGCGCCAGCAGCGCCGCCGCCGACATGATCTGGCCGGTCTGGCAGTAGCCGCACTGGGGCACCTGCTCGGCGACCCAGGCCGTCTGCAGCGGATGCTCCGCTTTCGCGTCCAGCCCCTCGATCGTCGTGACCTTCTGGCCGGCCGCCGTGCCGACCGGCGTCACGCACGAGCGCACCGGCTGACCGTCCAGGTGCACCGTGCAGGCGCCGCACTGGGCGATGCCGCAGCCGTACTTGGTCCCGGTGAGATCGAGCGCGTCACGCAGGACCCAGAGCAGCGGCGTGTCCGGCTCGACGTCCACCTGGCGCGGCTGACCGTTCACATCGAGCGCGATCATGCGCGGTCCCTCCGTGGACTGACTACGGCGTCAGGACGATCTTGCCGAACTGCTTGCCCTCGGCCAGCCGCTGCTGGGCGGCGGCGCCGTCCTTGAGCGGCACGACCTCGTCGATGATGGCCGTCAGCCGCCCGGCGAACAGCTGCGCCATGACGTCGTTGAACTCCTTGCGGTTGGCCATCGTGGAGCCGATCAGGTGCACCTGCTTCCAGAACACCAGCGGGATGAGCGTCTCGCCGATCGGGCCCGAGGTGGCACCGCAGGTCACCAGCCGGCCGCCGCCCTTGAGCGAGCGGATCGAGTCCTTCCAGGTGGCGGCCCCGACGTTCTCGATGACGACGTCCACGCCGCGCTTGGCAGTGGCCTCGAACACGTGCTTGGCCCAGTCGGGGTTCTTCTTGTAGTTGATGCCGACCTCGGCGCCCAGCGCCCGGGCCTTCTCCAGCTTGGCGTCGTCCGACGACGTGACGATGACGCGCGCGCCGCACAGGCGCGCGATCTGCACCGCGGTGGACGACACGCCGCCGCCCACGCCGATGATCAGCACGTCCTGCCCCGGGCGTACCTGGGCCTGGGTGACGACCATCCGCCACGCGGTCATGCTGGTGAGGATGAACGACGCCGCCTCCTCGAACGTGACCCTGGCCGGCAGCGGCAGCACGTTGTCGCCGCGCACCGCGACGTACTCGGCCAGGCCGCCGGGCACGTGCTCGCCGAGGATGCCGTAGCGCACGCACAGGCTGTCCTCGCCCTGGAGGCAGAACTCGCAGCGGCCGCACGTGAGGTTGGGGTTGACCGCGACGCGCTCGCCGACCTTCACGCCCTGCACGTCGGCGCCGACCTCGGCGACCTCGCCGGCGATATCGCAGCCGGTCCAGAACGGCAGGGGCGTCTTGAGCGCCGGGATCCCCGCGCGGACGAACAGATCCAGATGATTCAGCGCGCAGGCCCGGACACGCACCCGGACCTCGTTCGCCTTGATCTTCGGATCGGGTACCTCCTCGAGCGTGAGCTTGTCGGGGCCGCCGAACTCACGGAACACGAGCGCTTTCATCGTTCGGGTCGTCCTCTATCCGTTGAACTGTGAGACGACGTGCGGCAGGCGCGGGTCGTCGAGCGAGGGGGCCGCGTAGGGCTGGTAGAAGGCGGTGCGGTCGAGCAGGCCGTCGTATCGCTCGCGGATCTTGCGGCCGATGTCCTGCCAGGTGCCGGTCACCGCGTAGGCGTCGACCATCTCGTCGGTGACGAGGTCGGCCATGCCCTTCCAGTCGCCCTCCACCGACTTGCGATGCAGCGCCGGGGTGAGGTCCTGCCAGCCGTGCGCGGCCAGCACAGGCTCGTACGTGCGCGTGGAGGCGTAGAAGGCGATCTGCTGTTTGATGGCCTGCCGCGCCGTCGCCCGCTCGGCCTCCGTGTCACCGACCGCGACGAACGACGAGGTCACGTACGTGAACGGCGCCCCGCGCTTGCCGGCCTTGGCCTGGCCTTCCTCGACCGCCGGGCGCACGACCTCGCGCAGGTACTTGGGGCTGTTGAACGGGTGCACGTGCAGGCCGTCGCAGACCTCGCCGGCCACGCGGCACATCGCGGGATTGACGCCGGCCACGTAGACGGGGATCGTCGGTTGCGGGATCGGTCCCGGGTTGAAGAACGGCGTCATGAGGTCGAACCGGTAGTGCTGGCCGCGGAAGTTCAGCTTCGTCCCGTTCTGCCAGCAGTCCCAGATCGCGCGCAGCGCCTGCACGACCTCCCGCATGCGCGGCGCCGGCGCCTCCCATTTCACCGAGAAGCGCCGCTCGTTGTGACCCTTGACCTGCGAGCCCAGGCCCAGGATGAAGCGGCCGCGCGAGGCGCGGGCGAGATCCCAGGAGATGTGGGCCAGCACCATCGGGCTGCGCGCGAAGGCGACCGCGATGGAGGTGCCGAGCTTGATCCGGCTGGTCGCCGTCGCCGCCACCGCCAGCGGCAGGAAGGGGTCGTGCTGCGTCTCGGCCGACCACAGCGCGTCGTAGCCCAGCGCCTCGACCTTGCGCGCGTAGTCGGGAATCGCTTCGAGATCGTGGGTCAGCATCGCGACGTCGAGCTTCACGGGGCCTCCTTGGCGGCGGCGCTCATTCTACCCCGCCTCGAAATCGTTTGCCGCTGGGGTCCGTCCCCGAGTATGATCCCGCCGCGATGAGCCGGGCTCGATGAGTGACGAGAAGGTCGAGACGGTTCGCTCATCGACCAGCGGCACCATCGGCTGCGCCCGCAATTCCGCCCGCAACGTCGCGGTGATGCTCGATTCCTCCAGCCGACCCCAGGACGATGCGCTCACCAACAGCGAGGCGTTCCCGGCCGGGATCTCGTCCTGCGGCGTCACGCTCATCGAGCCCCGGCTCACCGGGATCACGATGACGTTCGAGCAGGTGAAGGTGATCGCGCAGCGTACCTGAGTGCAGTGCCGGGCGAGCAGTCAACGGAGACTGAGCCTATGCCTCTGCGAGCCCTCCTCCTCGCCGCGCTCTTGCTCGTCGCGATCACCGCTCCGACGCTGGCGGCCCCACCCGACATGGTCATCGACGTGGTCTCGAACCGCGCCGACCTGGTCTCCGGCGGCGACGCGCTGGTCGAGGTGATCGTGCCGCCCGACGTCGATCCGGCCAACGTCCGCGTCTCGCTGAACGGCGGTGATGTGACCGGCGACTTCGCCGGGCGTGCCAACGGCCGCTTCATGGGGCTGCTCGTCGACCTCGTCGTCGGCGACAACGAGGTCGTCGCCTTCGTCGATCCCGCGGCGCCCGGCCGGCGCCCGCGCGCGCAGCTCACCATCACCAATTATCGGATCGGCGGCCCCGTCTTCTCGGGTGCCCAGCTGCAGCCATGGGTGTGCGCGCATCCGACGGCAACCCAGGTCGACGTCACCGTGCCCGGCACCAGCCTCACGGCGAAGGTGAACTCGCGCGCCAGCGGCCTGACCGACGGGCCGATCACCGATGCGGTGAACGGCGACTGTAACGCGACCACCGTGCGGACCTTCTTCTACCAGCCCAAGGACCGCGAGGGCGGGACGTGCGTGTTCAACATCCCGCCGGCCGCCAACCGCTGCTTCGAGACCTTCGACCCGGCCAACCCGCCCGCGGACGACGCCATCGCGAACTTCACCAACGACCGCGGCGACACCGTCAAGAGCATCATCGTCTTCGAGAAGGGCACCGTGGACCGCGCGATGTACCAGCTGGTGACGTTCTACGATCCGAGAAAGGCGATCGCGCCGTGGGCGCCGCAGGCCGGCTGGAACGGCAAGCTGCTCTGGAAGATGGGCGCGAGCGCGTCGGTCAGCCGCTTCCAGACGGCGCCGGCCACGAACGTCTTCGACGACAAGGCGCTGCGCCGGGGCTTCATGGTCGCCTCGTCGTCGTTCACCGACCACGGCACGAACTCCAACGACACGTTCGGCGCCGAGGTCATGGTGATGATCAAGGAGCACATCGGGGAGAACTACGGGCCGATCCGCTTCACGATCGGCGACGGCTGCTCGGGCGGCTCCATCATGCAGCACAGCATCTCCGGCGCGTACCCGGGGCTGCTGAACGCCATCCAGCCGAACTGCTCCTTCTCCGACACCCAGACGACGTTCATCGAGATCGCGGACTGCGGCGCCCTCCAGAACAAGTACTACACCACCCCGAACGGCAGCACGCTGACGCCAGCCCAGCGCGCGGCGATCAATGGCCACGTCAACACCGGCTTCTGCGCGGCGTGGATCTCGTCGTTCCTGAACGCGGGCAACCCCGCGGTGAACGGCAACTGCGGCAGCGGCTGGCCGGCCGCGCTGACGTACAGCACGACCTCGACGCCGCCACGCGGCAACGGCGTGCGCTGCGACGGCGCCGATCACGACGTCGGCCTGGTCGGGACGTTCGTGGACACCGACGGCAACACCAAGGCGAACCAGCCGGGCGACAACGTGGGCGTGCAGTACGGCCTCAAGGCCCTGCACGACGGCGTCATCACGGCCGAGCAGTTCGTGCAGCTCAACGAGGGCGTCGGCGGCTACAACGCCGACCTCGTGTGGACGGGCGCGCCCGGGGGCAATGTCAGCAACGGGCTGATCATCCCGGCGCCGCGCGAGACGGCGCGCGCGGACGTGCTGATGACGTATTACGGCGGTGGTCTCGTCAGCGACGGCCGCCAGCTCGCCAAGGTCCCGATCATCGACCTGCGCGGCAACCAGAACCCAGCCGGCGACATCCACATGAACTGGCGGGCGTGGGCGACGCGCGATCGCCTCGACCGCCAGTACGGCGACCACGACAACCACCTGATCTGGGCGTACACGGGCGGCGGCGGCGCCGGCGCGCCGGGCGCCGCGCTGGCGCTCCAGTCGTTTCTCACGCTCGACCAGTGGCTCGCCAACATCGAAAACGATCCGAGCGACCTGCCGATCGAGCTGAAGGTGCGCGCCAACAAGCCCGCTGGCGCGCACGACATCTGCCTCAAGACGAACGGCGCGACCGACCTCACCGACGTCGGGCTCGGCAGTCCCGACTGTCCCGTGACCTTCCAGGCCTCGCCGCGCCAGGCGGCCGGGGGCCCGCTGGCCGAGAACGTCTTCAAGTGCACCCTCAAGCCGCTGGACTTCGGCGATCCGGCCTACGGCGGCGTGACGTTCACGACCGACCAGCAGCTCCGGCTGGCCACCGTCTTCCCGGCGGGGGTCTGCGACTGGTCGAAGCCGGGCGTGGGGCAGGTCGCCGAGGTGCCCTACACGACGTTCAGGGACGGGCCTGGCGGCAAGCCGCTCGGCGATCCGCCGGTGTCGATGGCGGTCAACCAGCCGCCCGACGCGTTTTGCCGCAACCTGACCGTCACGGCGTCGGCGACGACCTGCACCGCCTCGGCGTCGGTCAACCATGGCTCCGCCGATCCCGACGGCGACCCCATCACGCTCGCGCAGTCGCCGGCGGGCCCCTACGCGCTCGGTGCCACGGGCGTCACGCTCACCGTCAGCGACGACCGCGGCCTCTCCAGCTCCTGCCTGGGCACGGTGACGGTGGTCGACACGACCCCGCCCACCATCAGCGATCTCACGGCGAGCCCGAGCTCACTGTGGCCCCCGAATCACAAGCTGGTGGCGGTATCGGTCGCGCCGGCGGTGACCGACGCCTGCGGCGCCACCAGCTGCCGCATCGTGTCCATCGGCGTCAACGAGTCGGCCGTCCCCTCGGACTGGCAGATCACCGGCCCGCTCACCGCGAATCTCCGCGCGGAGCGGTCAGGCTCGGGCGGTGATCGGACGTACACCCTCGCCGTGCAGTGTCTTGACGGCTCCGGCAACAGCGCGCAGCGCAGCGTCGCCGTGACCGTGCCGCACGATCAGGGCAAGTAGCTAGGGCAGCCGGGCGAGGTTCGCGAGCACCTCGCGGGCCTCGCCCACGACCCGCTCGACGACCTCGCCGGCGCCCGGCAGGTCGTGGATGAGCCCCACGCTCTGGCCGGTCGGCATCGGAAACCACGCCGGATCCCTCTCGCGCGCTGCGTGGCCGAAGATGTCCTGGGCCGCGCGCGACTGCAGCAGGGCCGGGAAGACCGGCGCGCCGGCGGCCGCGTACTCGGCAGTGTAGCGGTTGCTCAGGTAGCGCGCCCACAGTCCGGTGATCGCGTCGGTCACGACGGTGGCCTCGGCCTCGCGCTCCAGCAACGCCTTCTTCTGGAAGTCCGGCGCGCTCGCCTCCCGCGTGGCCACGAAGCGCGTGCCGAGCAGCACGCCGGCGGCGCCCAGCGCCAGAGCGGCCACCAGGCCGCGGCCGTCGGCGATGCCGCCGGCGGCGACGACGGGCACCCGCACGGCGTCCACGACCTGCGGCACCAGCGTGAGCGTGCCCACGCACGCCGTCTCCGGCGTCGCGTGCTTGACCCACGTCGAGCGATGACCGCCGGCCTCCGCGCCCTGGGCGACGATCACGTCCACGCCGGCGCCCTCCATCGTCCGCGCGTCCTGCACGCTGGTCACCATCGCCATGACCTTGATGCCGCGCGCGTGGCAGCGCCGCACCTGCTCGGGGCTCGGATTGCCGAGGCCGATGGACCACACCGGCACGCGCTCCTCGAGGATCACGTCGAACACCGCGTCGATGACGTCGGGCAGCGCCGGCGGCCGCGCGGTCGTCGTCGGCAGCCCGAGGCGCTCGCGGAACCCGTTCAGCGTGCCCTGCACCTGGGCCACCGTGCGCTCGGGGATCGAGGCGGGATCGGCGGGCGGCCGCAGCGAGTCGGGCATGAACTGGTTGACCCCGAACGGCCGGTCGGTGGCTGCCCGCACCTGGCGGATGGCGTCGCGGACCTTGTCCGGGCCGAGATGCAGCGCGGCGATGATGCCGAGACCGCCCGCGCGCGAGACCTCGGCCACCAGGTCGGGGCCGGCCACGCCGCCCATGCCCGACTGCACGATCGGCGCCTCGATGCCCAGCAGGTCGCACAGCGCCGTCCGAAGCGTCATCGCGGCATCTCCTTGATCGCCTGCTCGCGCAGCTTCACCCGCTGCACCTTGTCGCCGTGCGGGCTCGGCGTGCGCGGCACGTCGGTCACGAACGTCACGCGCCGCGGGATCTTGTAGGAGGCGATCTTGCCGCGGCAGAACGCGCGCAGCTCGTCCGCGCTGACGCGCGCGTGGGGCTTGAGGATCACGTAGGCCACCGGCGCCTCGTTCGTCTCGGGGTCGGGGACACCGACGACGAAGGCCTGGTCCACGTCGGGATGCGTCTGCAAGAACGCCTCGATCTCGCCGGGCGCCACCATGAAGTGGCTGATGCGCAGGGTTTCCTTCAAGCGCCCTTTGAAGATGACGTGGCCCTCGGCGGTGCGGACGGCGAGGTCGCCGGTCTTGAACCAGCCGTCGCGCGTGAACGCCGCCGCCGTCTCCTGCGGCTTGTCGAAGTAACCACGGGTGACGCTGATGCCGCGGAACTGCAGCTCGCCCTCCGCGCCGGCCGGGCAGGGCGCCTCGGTGTCGGGATCGGCGACCCGGGCCTCGAGCCCGGGCGGCGGCGTCACGCCGGGCTCGCCGCGCAGCGCCAGCGGCTCGTCGAGGTCGTGCACGAGCGCCATCGCGTTGACCTCCGTCATGCCGTACGGCTGGTAGGCCAGCGGCACGCCGAGCCGCTTGACGACGGCCTCGAACATGCCGGGGCCGCCGCCGCCGACGGCGGCGAAGGCGCCGGTGCGCAGCGACGAGCGGTCGTAGCGCTCGAGGTCGGGATGCTCGAGCAGCGGCCTGAGCATCGTGTCCACCGCGTTGAACACGGTGCAGCGCTCGCGCTCGATGAGCATCAGCGCGCCCAGCGGGTCCCACGTCTCCATCAGCACCAGGCAGGCGCCGTGGCTCCACGTCGAGAGCGGGATGTTGAGGCCGCCCCAGGTGCCCGCCGCCGGCAGCGCGTGCAGCACGCGGTCGGCCGGCGTCAGGCGCAGCACCCGCCCGCACTCCCAGGCGTGCGGCACGCAGTTGCGGTGCGAGATCATCGCGCCCTTGGGAAACGACGTCGTGCCCGACGTGTAGAGGAGCGTGAAGACGTCGTCGGGGCCGACCGCCGTCGCCGGCGCCTCGTCGCCCGCCTCCAGCACGTCGAGCAGGCGATGGCAG
>DASSLH010000161.1:0-2638 GCA_035689625.1 Candidatus Methylomirabilota bacterium
CCAGATGGGCGCCGCATCCGCCGGCAGCATCACGTAGCGCACGCCGAGCAGGTCCACGACCGGCGAGGCGAGCACGGCGACGGGACTGAGCGCCTCGCTACCCACCCCCTCCAGCGGATTCTGTATGTAACCGTGCACGAGAGCGATGCCGGTGCCCACGGAGCCGACCAGCTCGGCGACCCGGCGCGGCGTGAGGCCGTCGTAGCCGTGGGCCTCGGCCAGGCCGTACAGCGGTCCGACGTGGCCGGGCATGAGGACGCGATCGACGCCAGCGTGCGCGCGGAGCCAGGCGATCGCCGGCGCCTCGGGGTAGAGCCAGCGCGCCGGCGCGCGCGGCAGGTAGGCGAGCGCGGGCGGCGCCACGCTGAGCGCCTGCAGGGCGACGAGCGCCGCGCCCCACGCCGCCGCGCCGGTGGCCAGCCAGCGCAGCGCCAGCAGCGCACCCAGCGTGAGGCCGGCCAGCGCGAGTACGAACTGGCGATCGAGCGACCACGCCAGGCCGCGCGCGCCCGGAAGGTCGTGGTGCGCCGCGACCCAGCCGAAGGCGGTGAGGACGATGACGACGACGGCGAGCCGGACCGGCCAGCCGCCCGGGGCCGCCTCGCGGCGCGCCAGCGCGTCGGCGCCGAGCGCGCCCAGCACGCAGACGGCGAAGTCGAGATGTGGCATCAGGCGCAGGTTCGCGCCGAGCGAGAGCCCGGGCAGCCTCGCGATCTGGGCGGCGCCGGGCAGCCCGTAGTGCACGGCGGCGACCACGACCATATAGAGGATGAAGAAACGTCCACCGGGGCGGTGCCGGCCAGCCGCAACGCCGAGCGGCAGCAGCAGGAGCGGCACCAGGCCCACGTACGTGCTCGCGATGTTGAACTGCCAGGGCCCCCAGGCGTCGGCCGCGCTGCCGAAGGCGTACGGCAGCGCCAGCGTGATGGCCGCCGTGGGCGGCACCGACAGCGGCGCCATCCACTGGCTGCGATACGCGTAGACCGCGCTGGCCCGCAGGTACTCGAGGAACGGCGCCACCTGCACCGCGGCCAGGCCGGCTCCGAGCAGGGCGGCGAGCACGCTGCGCACGAGGAAGCCGCGCGCGGCGCCGCGGGCGCGGAGCAGCGTCCAGGCGCCGGCGGCGAGCAGCGCGTGGAAGGCGCCCTGCGGGTAGCCGGCCACGATCGTCAGCGCGACGATGACCGCGAGCGCGACGGTCCAGCGCCGGGCCCCGGCGGCGCGCACGCGCTCGACGCCGGCGAACAGCAGCGGCAGGCAGACGATCTCGTTGCCGAATGCCCAGCCGGCCCAGCCCACCAGCGTCGTGGAGAACTCGAAGCCGAGGCTGCCGATCAGCGCGGCCGGCACCGTGAGTCCCGGCCCCACGCGCAGGAACCAGTAGGTCGCCAGCCCGGCGCCGGCCAGCTTGAGCACGGTGATGAGCGTCAGCGCCGCCCCCGCCGGCAGGATCCACGCCAGCCACGTCAGCGGAAAGAGCAGCGCGGTCTGCGGATTGGCGAAGAACGGCACGCCGGTGTAGGCCGTCGGCATCCAGAGCGGCAGCCGGCCGGCGCGGATCTCGCGCGCTCCCCACAGCAGCGCCGGGTGAAACCACTGCGTGACGTCGCTCAGCGCCGCGTTGGGCGCGCCGGCGTCGGCGCCGAGCGCCTGCCAGGGATAGCTCGTGAAGAGATTGGCGACGGGCGATAGCGCCAGGCCAGCGGCCAGCATGGCGGCGGCGAAGAGCAGCGGCAGCAGCAGGAGGAGCGCGACCGCGAGGAGGTCGGCGCGACGGGACGGCGCGGTCGTGACGTTGGTGGAATCCACGGGGCGACCTGTCACATTGTAAGAGACAGGGGTCGCGCGGCGGTCATGCCGCCGCCCGGGAGGCTTCGGCGATGCGCACGCTCAGGATCACGGCCGTGCTGGCGGCGCTGCTGACGATGGGACCGGCCATGGCGGGGGCGCGCTCGACGTTCGTCCCCGAGACGCTGAACCGGCAGTTCCGGCTCGACTGGCACGTGGTCCGCGACGCGCGCGGCCCCCTCATCGAGGGCTTCGTCTACAACTCCGGGCTGGCCGCCGAGCGCATGCGGCTGAGCATCGACCTGCTGGACGCCGCCGGCAACGTCGTCGGCAACACGACGACGTGGGTCATGGGCGGGGTGCCGGGCAACGGCCGGGCCTGGTTCACCACGCGCGTGCCCGAGGCCGCGTCGTATCGCGTCGAGATCCTGTCGTTCGACTGGATCCCGCGCGGCGAGCAGTAGCCTCAGAAGGGAGCGCCGGACAGGCCGCGGTCGCCCTCCTGCCACGTGTAGACCGGCACGCTGACGCGATAGCCGGCGACCAGGGGCAGGTCGCGGACCTCGAAGTAGGCGCGCTGGCTCGGCGGCACCGAGCCGGGCAGCCACTGCCAGCGCACCCCGAGCCCGGCGCCACCGGTGCCGAGCAGCTCCACCCGCAGGCGGACGCGCACCGCGAAGTAGGTGGTCCGGTTGTAGACGTAGCCGCTCACCCGCGCGGCGGCCGGCGCGCTCGCCTGCACCACCCACTCGGCGTGCAGCGCGTCACCGGGGCCGACCTGCGGATGGTCGAGCTCGACCGGCCCGCAGCCGGCGAGCGCCAGCACCAGGCCGGTCAGGGTCGCCACGAA
>DASSLH010000162.1:0-3043 GCA_035689625.1 Candidatus Methylomirabilota bacterium
CAGCTCCAGCGAGCCCTTGAGGTCGGCGAAGAGCACGGTGACCTTCTTGCGCTCGCCGGCCAGCGAGGAGCGCGCGGTGAGGATCTTGCGGGCCAGGTGCGTGGGCGTGTAGGCCTCGGGGGCGGCGAAGCGTGCCTCGCCGGCGGAGGCGCCGAGCGCGGCGCCGCACTCCTGGCAGAACTTGTTCAGGGGCGGGTTGGGGGTGCCGCAGGCGGCGCAGGCGGCGTCCAGACGGCCGCCGCACTCGCCGCAGAACTTGGCGGCCGGCGTGTTGTCGTGCTGGCACCGCGGGCACTGCATTGCTGTCGACTCTCCAGGCCGCTCGGGCCTCGCGCGAGTCCGACCAGCATAGGGCGGTGCGCCGGGGCGAGTCAACCGCGGCGCGGCCGGTTGCACGCTCCCGGGGCCGATGATAGCGTGGCGGCGTTCCAAGGAGGCCCGCCATGGCTGCCACGTTGACGTCCAAGCGGCTGACCGTTCGCGACGAGACCGAGGCGATCGAGCTGGCGTACGAGCGCGGCTGGTCCGACGGGCTGCCGGTCGTGCCGCCCACCGAGGCGCGCGTGCGCGCCATGCTGGAGGCCGCGCGCCTGGAGCCGGGCCAGCAGGTCGGCGTCATCCGAGACCGCGCGGTCGTCATCAGTGCCGAGAAGGTCGCCATCAACGCGGTGCTGGCCGGCTGCCGGCCCGAGTACATGCCGGTCGTCGTCGCCGCCGTCGAGGGCATCGCCGATCACCGCTGGAGCTACCACGGGCCCGGCACCTCCACCGGCGGCGCCGGCGTGCTGATGATCGTCAACGGGCCGATCGCCAGGCGCCTGGACATCAACAGCGGCGACAACCTGTTCGGCCCCGGCTGGCGGGCCAACCTCACGATTGGCCGCGCCGTGCGGCTGGTCATGCGCAACGTCGCCGGCTCGCGGCCGGGCCTGCTCGACCGCGGCACGCTGGGCCATCCCGGCCGGCTGTCCTACGTCTTCGCCGAGAACGAGGCGGACAGCCCGTGGGTGCCGCTGCACGTCGAGCGCGGGCTGAGGCCGGAGCAGTCGGCGGTGACCGTCGTCGCCTCCGACGCGCCCCACCAGTTCTACAACCAGCTGTCCAACACCGCCGAGGGCGTGCTGACCACGCTGGCCGACGACATGCGCATCTCCGGCAACGTCATGGGGCAGTCCACCTACGTCGTGGTCATCGCCGGCGAGCACATGCGCACGATCGCCGGCGCGGGCTGGGACAAGAAGCGCATCCGGCAGTTCCTGTTCGAGCACACGCAGAACTCCCACGCGCACCTCAAGCGCACCGGCCGGATGTCCGGCGACGTCGCCGCCGGCGACGAGAGCAAGATGCGGCCGCTGGTGGCCTCGCCCGAGGACATCCTGGTGGTGGCCGCCGGAGGGCAGGCCGGCGCCTTCTCCTGCTACATCCCGGGCTGGGGCAGCGCGAAGTCCTCGCAGGCAGTCACCAAGGAGATCAAGTGATGGAGATCCTCGACCCGACCACCGAGGCGGCGACGCAGACCATCGCGTGGGCGCCGCGACCGACGTCGCTTGCCGGCAAGCGCGTCGCCCTCATCGACAACACGAAGTTCAACTCCGACAACCTGCTGGTGCGCATCGGCAACATCCTCAAGGCCGAGCACGGCGTGGCCGAGTGCCGGATGTTCCGCAAGCACAACGCCAGCGTGCCGGCGCATCCCGAGATCATCGCCGAGATGGAGGCGTGGGCGGATCTCGTGGTGGCCGGCATCGGCGATTGAGGGTCGTGCTCGTCGGGCAGTGTGCTCGACGGAATCCTGCTGGAAAAGCACGGCAAGCCCTCGGCGTCCATCATCACCGACGTGTTCGACAAGACCGGCCGGGCGATGGCCGAGCAGTGGGGCCAGCCGCACTACAGGTACCTGGCCATGCCGCATCCCATCGCCAACCTCACGGAGGCGCAGCTGGATGCGCGCGCCCGTGAGATCGTGCCCGAGATCGTCAAGCTGTTGATGACGGGCCAGGACTAGCGGCCACGTCGTACGCCGCACCGTGGTGGTGCCGCAACCGGCACCTGCAGACGCTGTGGGCGGTCGCGCGGCGCCGCGATCTGCGCGGCGTGACGCGCGAGCGCCTGGAGACGCCCGACGGCGACTTCGTCGACCTCGACTGGCTGCCGGGGCCGGCGGGCGCGCCGGTGCTCCTCGTGCTCCACGGGCTCGAGGGCACCGCCCGCTCGCACTACGTCGGCGGCCTGTTCGAGCTCGCCCGCGCGCGCGGCTGGCGGGCGGCCGTGCTCTGGTTCCGCTCCTGCAGCGGTGAGCTGAACCGCCTGCCGCGCTTCTACCACTCCGGCGACACGGCCGACCTCGACTGGGTCGTCCGCGTGCTCGGCGAGCGCGAGCCCGGCCTGCGGCTGGGCGCCGTCGGCATCTCGATCGGTGGTAACGTCCTGCTCAAGTGGCTGGGCGAGCACGGCGACGGCGCGCCCAAGGCCCTGGCGGCCGCGGTCGCCATCTCGGTGCCCTTCGACCTCGTCGCCTGCGCGCGCATGATGGACCAGGGCTTCCAGAAGGCCGTCTACACGGCCAGCTTCATGCGCAGCTTCCGCGCCAAGACGCGCGAGAAGGCCCGCGCGTTCCCGGGCTTCGTGGACCTGGAGGCCGCGCTGCGGGCGCGCACGTTCGCCGCCTACGACCGGGTCGTGACCGCGCCGCTGCACGGCTTCGCCGACGAGGTGGACTACTGGCGGCGGGCCAGCAGCGGGCCGTACCTGCCGCGCGTGCGGCGGCCGACGCTGCTGATCAACGCCGTGGACGATCCGTTCATCCCGGCCGAGAGCCTGCCGGACGCGGCCGGGCTGCCGGAGTGCGTGCAGACGGAGTTCGTGCCCTCCGGCGGCCACGTCGGCTTCGTCGAGGGCCCGCCCTGGCGCGCGCGCTCGTGGGCGGAGCGACGGGCGGTGGACTACGTCGCCTCGGTGCTGCAGCTCGGCGGCGTCTGCTAGCATGGCCGCCATGCCCGAGGACGCCTACGGCCTGCCCGTCACCACCGCCTCCGCCGACGCG
>DASSLH010000163.1:0-3608 GCA_035689625.1 Candidatus Methylomirabilota bacterium
CCCGGGCGCCCGCGCGCTCGGCATGGGCGGCGCCTTCGTGGCCGTGGCCGACGACGCCACCGCGGTCATCGCCAACCCGGCCGGCCTGACCATCTTGCAGCGGCCGGAGCTGTCGGGGGAGGTCAAGTTCACACGCTTCACGAACACGTTCGACGCGTTCTCGAACACGCCCGACGACGCCTTCGGAGATAACTTCCATTCGCACGACTTTCACGATAGCGTCGTCACGCCGTCGTTCTTCAGCTTCGTCTATCCAACCGAGCGGCTGGTCGTGGCGGCTTTCGTGCGTGAGCTGATCAACTACAAGAGCAACTTCGAGACCCAGGGCGTCTTCTTCAAAGATCCCACCGGCGGCGCCGAATGTCTCGGCGGGGTGTGCCGGCTCTTTCCAGTGAAATCTGAGCTGGAGATCCAGGCGCTGAACTTCGGGCTGGGGACCGGACTCAATCTCGCCAAGGACAACCCGCTCCTGCCCAACATCGGGGCCAGCCTGGAGTTCTCGGTGGGGCGGATTCGCTCGCGGCTCGAGCGCTTCGACTTCGGCGGCGCGCTGGCCTCCACCGAGACGATCGATGGGACCGACGTCGGTGTCGGCTTCAACGTCGGCGCGCTGTGGCACCCCGTCAAGGACATGGGTCTCGGCATCGTCTATCGCCGCGGTCCGCGCTACGACGTGCAGCAGACGATCACCAACGTCGGCGGAACCACAACCGTCCTCGATTTCGGCTTCAAGGTGCCCGACGTCGCCGCCGTCGGTCTCTCCTATCGCTTCTTCGAGCGGTTGACCGTCGGCTTCGAGGCGAGCTACATCCAGTACTCGCAGCTGGTGAAGAACTTCCAGGTGCCGCTGGCCGACGCCATCGCAACGAAGTACCGCGTGGACGACGCGCTCGAGCTCCACCTTGGCGCCGAGTACATCTTCTTCGTCAAGGACATCCCGCTGGCGGCGCGCGTGGGATTCTTTACCGACCCCGACCACAAGATCCGCTACACCGGCGGGCCACATAACACGAGCGAGGCGGCCGACCGCGTGCTCTACCAGCGCGGCAAGGATAACTACCACGGCACGGCCGGGTTCGGCATCGTCCCGGCGCCCGGCTTCCAGATCGACTTCGCCGGCAACTACGCCAAGGACGTGCGCGAGTTCTCGATCTCGACCGTCTTCCGCTTTTAGCCGCTAGATGCGCTCCAGGGCCTTGAGGCCCGGGGTCACCGGCTTGCTCTCGTCGGCGAGCTTGGCGCGCGACGTCTTGTCGGTGACCTCGGTGATCTCGGCCTCGCCGACCACGTCGCGCTGGCCGCCCGCGCTCTCGCGGAAGATCAGCAGCTTCTGGCCCACGGTCGCGCCCTCGCCGCTGCCGACGTTGAGCACGACCTCGCCCTTGCCACCGCCGGTCACCCGCGCCTTCAGCGGATAGGTCTTGTGCAGCTTGGTGGCCAGCTCCCTGGCCACCGCGTCGGCGACCTGGGCGGCGGACTGGCTGGCCGGGAAGCTCTGGGCCACGGACGCCACCACGGTGGACGTCTCCGTCTCGATCACCCGCAGCGTCACCGTCCACTCGTTGCCGTTGCCGGCCACGCTGCCCACCGTGATGAGCCGCGCCGAGAGCACGCGCCCGAGCTGCAGCGCGGTGCGCGGATCCACCAGCGCGCTGGAGGACAGCTTCAGCTCGGCCAGCAGCTTGTCCATCACGTTGCGCTCCACCAGCCGCGCGCGCGTCTGGCCCTCGAGCGCCTGGCCGATCTTCAGGCTGAGGAAGTCGTACTCGCCCTCGCGGAACGCCAGGCGGCCGCGGCTCTCGAAGCCGAGCAGCGTGATCGTCAGCGGCGGCGACGTCCAGTCGTCACGGCTGGCCGGCGGGCGGCTTACCACGTCGCCGCGCTTGAACCGGTTGGCCAGCTCCTCGACGAGCGCGTCCACCCGCTTGGCCTTCTCGGCGTCCTTGCCGGCGACCTCGACGTCGCGCACGTCCTTGAGCAGCGTCTGCACCATCGGGTCGTTGGGATTGAGCGCGGCCGCCTTCTCGAGCGTGGCGGCGGCGTCGGCGAGCTTGCCCTGCCGCCGCTGCAGCGCGCCCATGTTGCTGAGCGCCTCGACGTTGCCGGGGTCGGCCTGCTGCGCGGCAGCGTAGGCGGTCTGCGCGCGGTCCGGCTGGCCCTGCTCGGCGGCGATCCGGCCCAGGCGGCTGTAGGCGATGGACTTCGGGATGTTCGGCACGCCGGCGAACGACACCACCGACTCGTAGGCCGACGCGGCCCTGGGCAGGTCGCCGGCCATCGCGACGGTGTCGCCCTGCACCAGCACGCAGCCCGGGCGGCTGGCGCCGATGCGTTGCACCTCGCCGCAGAACTTCTGGGCCGAGGCCGGATCGTCCTGCCGCAGCGCCACCAGCGCCAGGCCCTCGTAGGCCTCGGCGGGGCGCGTGCTCACCGCGCTCTGGAACTCGCGGCTGGCGTCGGCCAGGCGGCCGCCCTCGAGATGCTTGTAGGCGGCCTCCAGGTGCGCCTTGCCGCCGCCGCTGACGCCGAAGTAGATGCCGCCGATCACGAGCACGGCGGCGGCACTGCCGAGGATCGCCAGCAACTTCTTGCGCGCCAGGATGGCGGCCGGGCGAGTGGTCGCCGCCGCCGTGGGTCGACTCGAGACGTACGAGACCGTCGGATCGCCGTACAGGACGTACGACGCCCACGCGAGGTCGGCCTTGCCGCCGCTGCGAGCCGTCTCGCGACGGGCGTCGCGCATCGCGACGCCAAGGGACGCGCCGGCGGCCAGCCGCCGATAGAACTCCTGCGCGAACTGGAAACCGGCCGGACCCGGCACCGCGCGGAGTGAGCCCACGAAATGCGTCACGCCGGCCCCGAGGATCGCCGTGGCCAGGCCGAACACCGCGGACTCGCTGTGCCGGTTCGTCCCCGGCGCCGTCGGGTCACAGGCGCCGAAGAACACCAGCCGGGGCACGGTGCTCGGCGCCGGCAGTCGGGCCAGCTCGCTGGCCGTGATCCGCCCCTGCGCCAGCACGAACCCGCTGTCGGCGCCGTCGTACTCCACCTGCCCTGCCACGTGCAGCACGTCGCTGCTGCTGAACTGCGCCAGGAACTCGGCACGCGCCACGGCGTGGTCGTTGACGACGACCTCGTACTCCGGACGATCGTCGAGGTGCGTGCTGAGCTGGGTGCCGTAGCGCATCGCGTCCGCCAGCGTGCCGCCCGGATCGGCCATCACGGCCAGCTTGAGCGGGCCGTCCGCCTGGCGCGGCCGCGAGGCCGCCAGCTGCTTGGCGGTGGTCACGACCCGACCCATCGCGAAGCGCAGCGAGAGGAACTCGCGGCCGTCGTGCAGCAGCTCCCACGGAACGCGCGTGAGCTGGTCGTCGAGCTCCAGCGCCAGCTCGGCGGCCGTGCTCTCCGTCACGCGCGCGCGGACGGACGCCGGCAGGAGCTGCTCCCACAGCAGCCGGCCGAGCGCGCCGAGGTCCTCGACGTTCTGCCTGGAGATCCGGCCCTCGCGATCGGCGCCGGCCAGGATGGCCTCGATGCGCTGCAGCGTCTGTGTCACGGCGGCCTCGTCGTAGACGATCTCGGTCGTCTCACCCGGCGCGGCCGGCGCC
>DASSLH010000164.1:0-6255 GCA_035689625.1 Candidatus Methylomirabilota bacterium
GAGGTAAGTCTTCCGGCCGGTGCTGGACCGAGAGGGCCAGGCCCAGGCGCATCAGCGCTGCGACCAGGGCGGCGTGGGGAAGCGCGGCTTGCCGCTCGCCACCTCCTCCGGCCACACGATGACCTTCTTGCCGTCCTGCCACTGCGAGGTGACCATCTTGTGGCCGGTCTGGAATCCGTCGGCGTCCACCTTGAAGCGCCCGAACACGGTCGTGGTGTCGAGCGCCAGCAGCACGTCGCGCACGCGATCGGAGTCGAGCGTGCCCGCGCGCTTGACGGCGTCGGCGTAGAGCTGGCAGCCGGCGTAGGCCGATGCCGCGTGGTAGGACGGCTCGTGGCCGAACTCCTTCGTGTAGGCCTCCAGGAACGCGGCCTGCCCGGGGTAGCTCAGCGTCGGCTCCCACTGGCTGGCGCCGTAGACGTACTCGGCGTTGGCCTTGAGCAGGTCGTAGAACTCCGGCAGGTCGCCGCCCACGGTGATGCCGAACATCTTCGGATTGACGTCGAGCTCCTTCATCTGGCGCACGATCGCCACGGCGTCGTCGAAGTAGGTCGCTGCCGCCAGCACGTCGGGCGCGGCGGCCTTGACCTTGGCGAGCAGGCCGGTGAAGTCGGTGGCGCCCTTGCCGTACGACTCCTGCAGCACGACCTGCAGCCCCAGCCGGCGCGCCAGCTCGGCGCCGCCGGTCACCGACGTCTTGGGAAACAGCGTGTCCTCGTTCACGAACGCCACGCGCTTGAGGCCGCGCCTGGCCGCCATGTCGAGCAGCCCTTCCAGGTACGTCTCGGCCGGCGAGGGGATCATGAACACGTAGCGGCGGCCCTTGCGGAAGATGGACGTCGTCGAGGCCAGCGTGGCGATCATCACCTTGCGGTACTTCTCGGTGACGTTGGCCACCGCCTCGGTGATCGCCGAGGAGTAGGGGCCGATCACGGCCTCGACCCTGTCCTCGCTGATGAGCTTCTCGTAGAGCCGTACGCCCGTCTGCGGATCGGAGCGGTCGTCGTAGACCGACAGCTCGACCTTGCGGCCGAGCAGGCCGCCGCGCGCGTTGAGGTCCTTGAGGCAGAGCAGGTAGCCCTCGTGGCTGTACTTGCCGGGCTTGGCGTAGCTGCCCGTCAGCGACAGCGAGGCGCCGATCTTGATGGGGCCCTGGGCGTGGGCGGGGACGAGCGCGGCCAGGACGACGAGGGCGACGATCGCGGCACCGATCCGCTTCATGGGAACCTCCGGCGTTCACCAGGGGAGTGGGTCGCGGCGGATTGTGGCACGAAGACAGGGCACCCCGCACATCTCCAGTCTCGGCGGCCCGGGCGAGCGCGGTACGCGGCCGTCTAGTACCCGCGCCCCCAGTACTCGCAGAAGCGCTCGATGTTGCCGGGCAGGAACGCGTCGTAGTTGCCCCACGAGGCGTACTTCGGCAGCTTGATCTCCTTCATCGCGGCGTCGAAGCACTTGCCCTGGTTGGCGGCGGCGCGGACGGCATCCGAGAGATCGGTCATGTACTGGCGGAGCGCGCGCACGTCGTCCTTGGTGCCCAGCCGCCCGCCCGCGTAGGGATGGCCGGGGATCATGCGGTCCCAGTCCAGCTCCAGCACGCGGTCGAGCGAGTCGAACCAGTCGGGCAGGAAGCCGTCGGGCAGGTCGCGGAACTGCACCGTCTGGATCGGGACGAAGTCCACCGTGAACAGCAGTCGGTCCTTGGGGATCAGCACGACCAGCGAGTTGTCGGAATGGTTGCGACCGACGTAGTGCAGCTCCACGCGGGTGCCGCCCAGCTCCAGCACGCGCACGCCGTCCACGACCTCGTCGGGCAGCACGACGTCGGGGTTCTTCAACTCGACCAGGTGCGCCCGGGCGTTGCGGTGCGCGATGAACGTGGCGCCGGCGTCCTTGAAGGGCTTGCCGCCCGCGATGTGGTCGTAGTGGTGATGGCTGTAGACGACGTACTTGATCGGCGCCTGGGTGACCTTGCGGATCTCGTCGATGTAGGTCGTCGCCGCCTGCGGGCGCAGGTAGGCGATCGGATCGGTGGCGATGACGCCGGCCGGGGTCACGATGAAGATCGCCTGGTGCCCGCCGTAGCGGAACAGGTAAACGGTGTCGGTGATCTTCTTCGTCTCGAACGGCGGCGGCGTCTGGGCGCCGGCGCCGAGGGCGCCGGCCAGCACGAGCAACAGCGTCAGGACGAGGGCGAGTCGGCGTCGGCGCATGGCAGCCTCCGGTGCGAAGGTGACGGTGAGTGTCGAGCTAGCTGATCGGCGGCGCCTCTCCGGTCGCCGCCACGGTCGCCCGCTCGGTGACGACCAGAGTCGGCGCCGCGGTTCGGCGGGCGGTGCGCGAGTCCCAGACCATGTAGGCGATCAGGATCACGCTGCTGGCCACCGAGACGCCGAGGTAGGGGCTGATCGCCGCCAGCGCGACCACGACCAGGAAGATCGTGCGCGGCCACGTCAGTGGACCGAACATGTGGCCGGCGACCACCGCCGCCAGCGCGGAGATGCCCACCAGCGCCGAGACGAACGCGATCGCGATCTCGGAGTACGTCCCCCTCCACAGTAGCGGCGGCTGGAACGCGAACAGGAACGGCGCCAGGAAGCCGCCGATGCCGATCCGGGTGGCGTGCCAGCCGGTCATCATCGGATTGGCGCCGGCCATCTGGGCTCCGGCGAAGGCGGTCACGGCCACCGGCGGCGTCACGTCGGCCAGCACGGCGTAGTAGAAGACGAACAGGTGGGCGGCCAGCAGGTCGATGCCCATGTTCGTGAGCGCAGCGCCGCCGACGGTGACGGCCAGGATGTAGGCCGGCGTCGTCGGAATGCCGGTGCCCAGGACGGAGATGACGACGAACACCAGGAACAGCGCGACGATCACGTAGCCGCCCGACAGGTTGATGATCGCGCTGGAGAACGCCAGCGCGAAGCCGGTGCGGCTCATCGAGGCCACGATGAGCCCGGAGGCGGCCAGCACGCTGGCGATGATGACGCCCGAGCGCATGGCCTCCGTGAACGTCTCGAAGATCCGGCGCGGCGTCATCGGCGACTCGCCGGCCACCCACGAGACGACGATGGCCGTGAGCATGCTGTAGAGCGCGGCCTTGGACGGCGAGTAGCCGGCGTAGAGGAAGTAGACGATCGTGAAGAAGGGCGTGAACAGCAGCGCCCGCCGCAGCAGCGAGCGCAGCGGCGGGATGTCGGCCTTCATGGTGCCGATGCCGTGCTTGAGCGCCTCCCAGTGCACGGTGGCCATGATCCCGGCGTAGTAGAGGATGGCCGGCAGGGCGGCGGCGACGATGATCTTGGAGTAGGGGATGCCGGTCAGCTCGGCCATGATGAACGCGCCGGCGCCCATGATGGGCGGCATCAGCGGGCCGCCGCAGGACGCGCACGCCTCGATGGCGCCGGCGATCTCGGCGCGGTAGCCGATCCGCTTCATCAGGGGAATCGTGAACGTCCCCGTCGCGTAGCAGTCCGCCACCGACGAGCCGCTGATGGTGCCGTAGAGCCCCGAGGACACGACGGCCACCTTGGCGGGCCCCCCGCGGAAGCGCCCGGCCAGCGCGATCGAGATGTCCATGAAGAACTGGCCAACCCCGGAGTGGAGCATGAACGACGCGAACAGGATGAAGATCATCAGGATGTTCGACGAGATGCCCGTGAGCGAGCCCAGCACGCCCTCGTCGGCGTAGAGGAAGAACATCTCGATGAGCCGCGGATAGGAGTACGCGCGCGGCGAGCGCAGGAAGCCCGGCAGCCACGGCGCCAGCACCAGGTAGGCCATGAACAGCAGCGTGGTGACGAAGAACCAGAAGCCGACCGACCGGCGCGAGGCTTCGAGCACGGCGGCCACCAGCACGGTGCCGACGATCACCTGGGTCAGCGTGACCGGATGGACCCCTTCCCAGCGCTCGGTCAGCTCGTGCGCGTTGAGGAACACCCACGCGCACGTGACGAACGCCGCGACGGCCCACACGGCGTCCAGGCGCGTGACGCGCGGACTCGGCTTCTTCTCCGAGCCGGGGAAGAGAAGAAACCCCAGCGGGATGAGGAAGAGCAGATGGATCGAGCGCATCTCGCGCGGCTCCCAGACGCCGGCATAGGCCGTCCAGATGTGGAAGAGGGCGGAGGCGGCCGCCCAGCCGCCGACCGCCCAGCCCATCCACCCGTCGAGCTTGCGCATCGCTCGCGCCCGGGCCTTACTTCAGCAGTCCCGCCTCGCGGTAGGCGCGCTCGGCGCCGGGGTGCAGCGGGATGCTGGCCAGCCGCGGCGCGTCCTTGGGATCGAAGTCCTTGAACGCGGGCGCGACCTTGCGGACGGCGTCGAGGTTGCTCACCAGCACCCTGGTGAAGTCGTGGATGACGTCGGCCGGGACCTTCGCGTTGGCGACGATCGTGTTGGCCATCGCGATCGTGGGGATGTCCACGTCGTTGTTGACGACGTCCTTGTAGGAGCCCTTGGGGATCACGCCGCGCGACAGCCCCTGGCTCTCCATGAACTTGATGAGGTCGTCGTCCATCGGCAGGATCCTCATCTTGCGCCCCAGGGAGGCCTCCTGGATTGCCGCGCCGGGCACCGCCAGGTTGGCGAACAGGATGTCCATGTTGCGGTCACGGTAGAGATTGGCGAGGTCCGTGTAAGAGACGAGACTGACCTTGCCGCCGCGGCTGCGCACGTCGTTGTAAGTGGTCTTGTAGAACTCGAAGACCTTGCGCATCACCCACTCGTCCGAGCCGCCCGGCGGCGTGGTGCCGATGGTGATCGGCTTCTTGGACTCGAAGATCTCGCGGATGGACTTGTACGGAGAGTCGGCCGGCACGCACCACTGGATGTGCACGAAGCCGAGGCCGTTCATCACCAGCCGCATGTCGGGGTGCTTTTCCTTGTACGGGTCCTGGCCCTGGTAGGAGGCCACGATGAAGGGCGGCAGGCCCCAGGCGATCTCCGTCTCGCCCTGCTGCAGCTTGGTCATGTTCTGGATGCCGGCGCCCGGCACGACCTTGATGTTGAACGAGGGATCCTTGCTCTTGATCAGCTCGGCGAAGCCGCCGGCCTGCGCGTACCAGCCGCCGCCGACCTGCCCGGCCGTCCAGGTGATGTTCTTCTGCTGCTGCGCCTCGCCCGGCAGCGCCCAGACCGCCAGCGCCAGCGCGAGCACGAGCACCGAGAACCGTCGCATGATGACCTCCTTCGTCGTGGTGTTCAGCGTCGGACCCACTCCTTGAGCGCGGTCTCGTCGACGTCCACGCCCAGCCCCGGCCCGTCCAGGGCAAGGATGCAACCGTCGGCGTACCGCACGGGCTCCCGGACGACGTCACCCCGCAGCAGCAGCGGGCCGAACAGCTCGCAGCCCCAGGTGACCGGCGCCGCCGCCAGCGCGGCCTGCAGATAGGCGGCGGTCCCGAGCGAGGTCTCGATCATACAGCCAACGTAGCAGCCCAGCCCCGCCGCCTCCGCGATGCGCGCGATGGCCATCGTGTTGGCCAGCCCCGCCGACTTCGTCAGCTTCAGCGCCAGGATGGACACGCCGCCGCGGCGGGCCAGCGCCAGCGCGTCCTGCGGCGAGGCGCACGCCTCGTCGGCCATGATCGGCACGCTCACCGCCCGCGCGATGTCGGCCAGGCCGTCCACGTCCCAGCGCGGCACCGGCTGCTCGACGAAGTCGAGATCATAGGGCTCCATCGCGCGGATCGCGCGCAGCGCGGTCGGCCGGTCCCAGCCCTGGTTGGCGTCCACGCGCAGCCGCACGTCGGGGCCCACGGCCTCGCGGATGGCGCGCACGCGGCCGACGTCCTCGGCCAGCGGATGCGCGGCCGTCTTGATCTTGAAGATGCGATGACCGCGCCCGACCAGCTCGCGCGCCTCCGCCAGCTCGGCCTCCGGCTGCTCGACCGCGAGCGACCAGGACAGCGGCACGCGGTCGCGCACCCGGCCGCCGAGCAGGCGATGCACGGGCACGCCGAGCGCGCGGCCGTTGAGGTCCCACAGCGCCATCTCGACGGCGGCGCGCGCGAACGGGTTGCCCTGGACCCGCCGCGCCATCTCCAGGCGCAGCGCCTCCAGCTGCGTCGCGTCGCGGCCGCGTAGCCACGGCACCACGTAGCGCTCGAGCGTGGCGGCGATGGACTCGGCCGACTCCTCGCTCCAGGTGGGGCCGCCCAGGCAGGCCGCCTCGCCCCAGCCGATGAGGCCGTCACGCGTCTCGATCCGCACGAAGACGAAGTTCACCGCGCGCAGGGTGGTGAACGACATGGCGTG
>DASSLH010000165.1:0-11383 GCA_035689625.1 Candidatus Methylomirabilota bacterium
GCGCACGACGCGCACGCGGCACGTGGAGCAGCGTCCGCGGCCGCCGCACACGGAGGCGTGCGGCACGCCGCCCAGCCGGCTGGCCTCGAGGATCGAGTAGCCGCGCGGCGCGGCGACGACGCGGCCCGAGGTGTAGACGACGAGGATCGAGTGGCGCCGCTCGCGCAGCTGGCGCACGACCCGCGCGAGGAGCACGAGGCTCAGCGCGGCCAGATAGGCGTTGAGGAAGTCGCGGCGAATCGCCGCCAGGAGCGCCGACTCGGCGGGCGCCGGCGCGTGGGTGTCGGCCAGCAGCCGCGCCGTCCAGCCCGGGATCTGCGCCAGCCCCGCGACCTCGTGGCCGGCGGCGACGAAGCCTAGCAGCGCCAGCACGGGCAGCAGCAGCGCGACCGCGAACAGCCAGGGCACCGCGCGCGGATACCACGGACGGAAGCGCAGCCAGTAGTGCAGGCCGATGCACGCGTGCAGCCAGACGACGGTGAGGATCAGCGCCTGCCGCCAGCCGTAATCCGGCGCCAGCACCCAGAGGTTCAGCACGACGCGCGCGTAGGGATCGTCGGCGCCGACGCGCCACCACGCGATCCGCGTGCCGGTGACGTGCACCGCCAGGAGCGCGGGCACGAGCAGGCCGAGCGTGTACTGCGTGGCCTCCCAGCGCGGCATGCGCAGCGAGCGCCGCTGGTAGAGCAGCCACAGCGCCAGCACGCCGTGCACGGTGAGGGCGCCGTAGAGCGCGGCCGTGCCGAGCGCGCTGCGCCAGAGCGCGAGGAACCACCAGCGGCCGGCCTCCATCGCCGCCAGCGAGACCAGGCCGAGCGCGTGGTTGAGGAAGTGCAGGACGACGTAGGTCAGGAGCACGAAGGCGGCGCCGAGGCGCCAGCGGCGGATCTGCACGGCCCGCATCAGGTCAGCGGCGCGGCGCCCTGCTGGCGCTCGACCTCCTCCATGATCATCGTGTTCAGCCGTTCGATCAGCTTGGCGCGATCGAGGGCGCCGTCGTTGACGATGCGCTCGCGCACGCGCGAGGGGCGGGCGGAGAGCATGACGAGCGTGGTGCCGATCGCGGCGGCCTCCTCGATGGAGTGCGTCACGAACACGATCGTGCGCCCGGTGGCCTGCCAGATGCGCCGCACCTCGGCCTGCATGATGCGGCGGTTCTGGGCGTCGAGCGCGCCGAACGGCTCGTCCATCAGCAGCAGATCGGGCTCGATCGCCAGGGCGCGCGCGATGGCAGCCCGCTGGCGCATGCCGCCGCTCACGCGGCCCGGGTAATAGTCCTCGAAACCGCCGAGCCCGGCCAGGCGCAGGTAGCGCGCGGCGACGGCGGCGCGCTCGGCGGCCGGGCGGCCCAGCGGCGTGAGCACGAGCGCGACGTTGTCGCGCAGGGTCATCCACGGCAGGAGCCGGTCCTCCTGGAAGACGACGCCGATGCGCCGGTGGTGGCGCGCGTCGGCGACGACCGGGCGCCCGTCGAGGGTCACCCGGCCCCGGGTGGCCGCCTCGATCCCACCCAGGATCCGCAGCAGCGTGGTTTTGCCGCAGCCGTTGGGGCCGAGCAGGCAGAGGAACTCGCCGGCCTCGGCGGCGAACGACACGCGCTCGATCACCGGGATCAGGTAATCCTTGCCGACGCCGTCCACCTCGAGCTTCATGCCCGCCACCGGGTGAGCCGGCGCGCCACGGGATCGAAGAGCAGCCGGTCGGTCAGCGTCATCACCAGGATCATCACCAGCGCCCACACGAACACCATCTGGGTGGCCAGGATCTCGCGGCTGTAGTTCATGATGTAGCCGATGCCGGAGGTGACGCCGAAGATCTCGGCGACCACCGAGACCTTCAGCGCCAGGCCGAAGCCGACCTTCATGCCGGCCACCAGGTAGGGCAGCGTGGACGGCACCACGATCGCGGCGAACTTGCGCCGGCCGGAGAGGCGATAGACGTCGCCCATCTCGAGCAGCCGCCGGTCCACGCTGGCCACGCCCTCCACGATGTTCGAGGCCACCACCGGGAGCGTGATCATGAACGTCGTGAAGATCGGCGCCCAGTTGCTGAGGCCGAACCAGATGATCGAGATCACGATCCACACGAACACCGACGTCGAGTTCAGCACCACCACGACGTCGTGCACGACCCCGCGCGCCACCGGCGACAGGAACGCCAGCAAGCCCAGCAGCACCGCGACGACGACGGCGCCGCCGAAGCCCACCGCGATTCGCGCCAGCGACGCGCCGGTGTGCGTCCAGATCTCGCCGCTTCGCAAGATCTCGCCGAGCCCCCGCACGACCGCCGCCGGCGACGGCAGCACGTACCCGCCGTAGCGAAGCGACAGCACCCACCAGACAACGACGAGCCCCACCGCGACGGCAAGCGTCGGCATGTGCAGCCGGGTCAACCACGTCCGCATCGGGAGGAGATTACCGCTTCGAGCGCGGGCTTTGCCCGCGCAATCTACGATCTCGGGGGAGGCAGGGCCGAGCGCGCCGTCAGGCGTGCGAGGTCCGTCGGAAGGGGGGCGAAGCCCCCCTCCGAGCTAGGCTCGGTGGAAGAATTCCTTGCGGATGCGGTCGGGGTTGTCCCACACGTCCGACTTCAGGAAGCCGAACTCCTTGTTGATCTTCAGCTGCGCGATCAGCGTGTCGACCTGCTCGTCGGGCAGCCCGTGGAGCATCTTCACGGTCTCCTTGTAGGCGACCTTGATGACGTCGGGCGGCAGCTTGGTGACCTCCGCGACGATCTCCATCGCGCGCTCTGGCTTGTTGTACCAGACGTCCACCGCGTCCTTCTGGGCGTCGTTGAGGTCGTGGGCGATGGCGCTGTTCTTGAGCAGGAAGTCGTTGTGCACGAGGTAGCAGACGTGGACCGGGAAGCCGGCCGGCCGCCCCGTCGCCTTGCGCCAGAGCTCGATCTGCTTGACCAGGTAGACACCCTGGCCGCGCAGCACGACCTGGTCGGTGATCGGCTGCCAGGCGATGATCGCGTCCACGTCTCCCTTGCCCAGCAGCGTCACCATGTCGGGCGGCGCCGTCGCCGTCACGATCTGCGACTCCTTCTGGATATCGAATCCGTAGCCCTTCAGCGTCAACGCGCGGATATCGAAGAAGGTCGATGTCCCCACGATCGCCGCGACCTTGCGGCCCTTGAGGTCCTCGACCCTGGCGACGCCGGCGCCGGGCCGGGCGACGATGGCGCCGAGCACGGCGGTGGCCACGCCGGTGACCTTGAGCGGCGCGCCGTCCTCGAACGCCTTGGCGGCCAGCGCGAACGACATGTCGATCGCGTCCACGTTGCGGCTCGTGAGCTGGTTGAGCAGCGGCACCGGCGAGCCGGGGACGATCGAGTACTCGGCCTGCCAGCCGCGCTTGCCGAGCAGGTCCTCCTTGTGGATGATCTCGGTCCCCGCCCAGCCGAGTTGCAGGTAGGCGAGGCGGACCCTGCCCTTGCCCTGCGCGCGGGCGACGCGCGGGGCGCCGGCGACGGCAGCGGCGCCCGCCACCGCGGACGCCTTCAGGAACTGGCGGCGTGAGAGCGTCATGCCCGTGATCTCCTAGCCCAGCCTCGGCACGCTGCGCAGCGCCTCGGCGACCTTCTCCGCCGGGTACTCGTAGTCGGTGAGCTTGCCGGCGAGGTAGGCCTCGTAGGCGCCCAGGTCGAAGTGGCCGTGGCCCGAGAGGTTGAAGAGGATCGTCTTCTTCTTGCCTTCCTTCTTGGCGCGCTGGGCCTCGTCGATGGCCACCCGGACGGCGTGCGCCGACTCCGGCGCCGGGATGATGCCCTCGCTGCGCGCGAACGTGAGCGCGGCCTGGAACGTCGCCAGCTGCGGCACCGCGACGGCCTCGATCACGCCCTCGTCGAAGAGCTTGCAGACCAGCGGCGCCATGCCGTGGTAGCGCAGGCCGCCGGCGTGCAGCGGCGCCGGGATGAACGTGTGGCCGAGCGTGTGCATCTTCACCAGCGGCGTCAGCCCGACGGTGTCGCCGAAGTCGTAGACGTACTCGCCCTTGGTGAGGCTGGGACAGGCGGCCGGCTCGACGGCGATGATGCGCGTCTTCTTGTTCTTCCCGGTCAGCTTGTCGGCCGCGAAGGGGAACGACAGGCCGGCGAAGTTCGAGCCGCCGCCCGCGCAGCCGATGACGATGTCGGCGGCGTCGTCGGCCTTCTCGAGCTGCTTCTTCGCCTCCAGGCCGATGACCGTCTGGTGCATCAGGACGTGGTTGAGCACGCTGCCCAGCGAGTACTTGGTGTCGTCGCGGGTGGCGGCGTCCTCCACCGCCTCGCTGATCGCGATGCCGAGCGAGCCGGGCGAATTCGGGTCCTGCTCGAGGACCTTCTTGCCCGACTGCGTGTCGGGGCTGGGGCTCGGCACGACCTGGGCGCCCCACGTCTCCATCATGATGCGACGGTAGGGCTTCTGCTGGTAGGAGACCTTGACCATGTACACCTTGCACTGCAGCCCGAACATCTGGCAGGCGAGCGCGAGCGCCGAGCCCCACTGGCCGGCGCCGGTCTCCGTCGACAGGCGCGTGACCTTCTCCTTCTTGTTGTAGTAGGCCTGGGCGACGGCGGTGTTCGGCTTGTGGCTGCCGGCCGGGCTCACGCCCTCGTACTTATAGTAGATGCGGGCGGGGCCGCCGATCGCCTTCTCCAGCCGCCGCGCGCGATAGAGCGGCGAGGGGCGCCACAGGCGATAGACGTCACGCACCTCGTCGGGGATCTCGATCCAGCGCTGCTGGCTGACCTCCTGCTTGATCAGCTCCATCGGGAACAGCGGCATGAGGTCCTGCGGGCCGATCGGCTGCTTGGTGCCCGGGTGCAGGACGGGGGGCGCCGGCGTCTTGAAGTCGGCCTGGATGTTGTACCACTTGGTGGGAATGTCCTTCTCGTCGAGCATGAACTTCGTGCGGTTGCGGTCGACCTTGGCTGCCATGGCGGCCTCCTTCGAGCGGGCGCTGAGAGGGGAACCTTAGCGAGTCGTCCGCGGCCTGTCAAACGGCGTCGAACGTCAGCTCCAGGAACCGGGCGCCGGGGACGGGATTGTCGCGATAGGCGGGGATCGCGCGGAAGCCGAGGCTCTCGTAGAGCGCGAGGGCCGCCGTCATGGTCGGGGCGGTGTCCAGGCGCAGCCGGCGATAGCCGACCTCCCGGGCCGCCTCGATCACGCGCACGGCGAGTGCCCGCCCGAGCCCGCGTCCCTGGAAGGCCGGCCGCACGTAGAGCCGCTTCATCTCCCCGACGCCCTCGCCGAAGGGGCGCAGCGCCGCGCAGCCGGCCGGGTGGCCGTCCACGCGGGCCAGGAACAGGCGGCCGGCCGGGGGCGCGTAGGCGCCGGGCAGGCCGCGCAGCTCCGCGGCGAAGCCCTGGAAGGCCAGGTCGAAGCCGAGGCCGCCCGCGTATTCCTCGAACAGCGCCCCGACGTCCGCCAGGTCGGGGGGCCCGGCCGGCGCGATCTCGACCGCCATGGCCGGGAGTCTACCGCGGCCGGTAGTTGACATCCAGCATCCAACATGGTTGACAATGTCAACCATCATGACCGGGCGAGCCGGGGCGCCGTTCGAGCAGCGGGTGGCCGCCGTGCGGCGGTTCAACCGCTTCTACACCCGGCAGATCGGCGTGCTGGGCGACTACCTCGACAGCGCCTTCTCGCTCACCGAGGTCCGGGTGCTGTACGAGCTGGCCCACCGCGAGCGGCTGACGGCCAGCCAGCTGGCCGCCGACCTCGGCCTCGACCCCGGCTATCTCAGCCGGATCCTGAAAGCCTTCCAGCAGCGCGGCTGGGTGCAGCGCGCGCGCTCCACCAGCGACGCCCGCCGCACGCTGCTCACGCTCACGGCGCGCGGCCGCCGGGCGTTCGCGCCGCTGGAGGCGCGCTCGCGCGGCCAGGTGGCCGGCGTGCTCCGGCGGCTGCCGGCCGGCGGCCAGCGGCGCCTGGTGGAGGCCCTGGCCGTGGTCGAGCAGGTGCTCGGCGCGCCGCCGGCGCCGCCGGGCGCGCTGCTGCTGCGCGCGCACCAGCCGGGCGACATGGGCTGGGTCGTGCAGCGTCACGCCGTCGTCTACGCCGAGGAGTACGGCTGGAACGAGGCGTTCGAGGCGCTCGTGGCGGAGGTCGTCGCCGAGTTCCTGCGCGGCTTCGACGCCCGCCGCGAGCGCTGCTGGATCGCCGAGCTCGACGGCCAGCCCGTCGGCTCGGTGTTCCTCGTGGAGCGCACGAAGACGGTGGCCCAGCTGCGCCTGCTGCTGGTCGAGCCGGCGGCGCGGCGGCTCGGGCTCGGGCGCCGGCTGGTGGACGAGTGCGTCGGCTTCGCGCGCCGGGCGGGCTATCGCAGCGTGACGCTGTGGACCAACAGCGTCCTGGTGGCGGCGCGCCGGCTCTACGCGGCCGCCGGCTTCCGCCTCGTGAAGTCCGAGCGGCACCACAGCTTCGACCACGACCTGGTCGGCGAGACGTGGGAGCTCAGGCTGCGCGCGTGACCGCGGCGGCGGCGATCACCGGCGTGCAGGTGGGCGCCTCGATCGTCGCGACGCGGTTCGTGATCGCGCACATCGGCCCCGGCTCGCTGGCGCTGCTGCGCTACGCCATCGGCTTCCTGTGCCTGCTGCCCCTCGCGCTGCGCGGCGGGCGCCCGCGCTTCGCCGCCCGCGACGTGGCGCCGATCGCGCTGCTGGGCATCGCGCAGTTCGGCGTGCTGATCATGCTGCTCAACTACGGCCTGCGCACGGTGGCCTCGGCGCGGGGCGCGCTGATCTTCGCCACCTTCCCGCTGCTGACCATGCTGGTCGCCGCCGCGCTCGGCGCCGAGGGGCTGACCGTCGCCAGGACGCTCGGGGTGCTGCTCTCGCTGGGCGGCGTCGGCTGCGCGCTGGGCGAGAGTGCGCTGCAGCGGGGCCCCGGCGGCCACGCCTGGATCGGCGAGGCGGTCGTGCTGCTGAGCGCGCTGGTCGGCGCCGTCTGCAGCGTGCTGTACCGGCCCTACCTCGCGCGCTACGGCGCGCTGCCGGTCAGTGCGTTCGCGATGCTGGCCTCGGTGGCGTTCCTGCTGGCCCCGGCGGGGGCGGAGGGATTCTTCTCGGCGCCGCCGGTGCTCGGCCCGCTCGGCTGGCTGGCCGTGCTGCTCATCGGCGTCGGCAGCGGCGGCGGTTACTACCTCTGGCTGTGGGCGCTGCAGCACGGCTCGCCCACGCGCGTGACGGTGTTCCTCGCGCTGAGCCCGATCACCGCCACGCTGCTGGGCGGTCTGCTGCTCGGCGAGCCGATCTCCGCGCTGGCCGGCCTCGGTGTCGCGCTGGTGTCGGCGGGGCTGTGGCTGGCGACGCGCGCCGGGTCACGGATGCTACACTGACGCCATGCCGCCGACCCTCACGCTGCCGACGCTCGCCGGAACGCTGGCGCCCTACACGCTGTCGGGACGCGCGCCGGTCACCGCGCCGTCCGGACCGATCACCGGCCGCGTCGGCATGGCGGCCGTGCACGTCGTCGTCGATCCGCTGGCGCCGATCAACCCCACGCTCGACGTCGCGATCGACTGGGAGACGACGCTCGCCTATCGCCGCTACCTCTGGTCGCTCGGCCTCGCGGTGGCCGAGGCAATGGACACCGCGCAGCGGGGGATGGGACTGCCGTGGTCGGCGGCGCGCGAGCTGATCAAGCTCAGCGTGAAGGAGGCCAGGGCGACCCCTGGTGCCGTCCTCGCCTCGGGCGCCGGCACCGATCACCTCGAGCCGGGGCCGCGCGTCACGCTGGCCGACGTCGAGGCGGCCTACGAGGAGCAGTGCGCGTGGATCGAGGGCTG
Source organism: Candidatus Methylomirabilota bacterium (assembly GCA_035689625.1). GTDB lineage: Bacteria > Methylomirabilota > Methylomirabilia > Rokubacteriales > CSP1-6 > AR5. Next base: position 7,785 of record DASSLH010000165.1, read on the forward strand.
CGGCGGCCGGATCATCCTGATGGCGTCGCGGGCGCTGGCGGCCTGCGCCAAGTCGCCCGACGACTACGTGAAGGTCTACGGGCGCATCCTGTCGCAGGCGCGTGAGCCCGTCATCATCCACTGGCTGGGCGAGATGTTCGATCCGGCGCTGGCCGGCTACTGGGGCGCCGCCGACCGCGACCGCCAGACCGAGACGCTGCTGGCAATCGTCAACGAGTACGCCGCCGAGATCGACGGCGTGAAGATCTCCTTGTTAGACCAGGCCCGCGAAGTCGCGATGCGACGTCGATTCCCGCAGTCGGTGAGGATGTATACCGGGGATGATTTCGACTATCCGACGACGATACGCGGGGACGGGCAACGCCACTCCGACGCGCTGCTCGGCATCTTCGATGTCATCGCCCCGGCGGCGGCCGCCGCGCTGAAGGCGCTCGACCGCGGGGACGTGGCGACCTACGAGCGCGTGCTGGCGCCGACGCTCACGCTCTCGCGCCACGTCTTCGGCGATCCCACGCGCTTCTACAAGACCGGCGTCGTCTTCGCCGCCTGGCTCAACGGGCACCAGTCGCACTTCCGCATGGTGGGCGGACTGGAGAGCGCGCGCTCGCTGCCGCACCTGGCCGAGCAGTTCCGGCTCATGGACGCCGCCGGCCTGCTGCGCGATCCTGACCTGGCCGCCGACCGCATGCGCCGGATGCTCGCCGTCGCCGGGATCGTCTGACCGCATCACCGTCTCGAGACCAGGAGCTCGGACCGTGAGCGCCTTCACCGCTGCCGAGATCACGTATCTCACGAGTCAGCGTCTCGGACGCCTGGCGACTGCCGGCCGGGATGGTCAACCGCACGTCGTCCCGGTCGGCTTCCGTTACAACCCGGACGCGGACGTCATCGAGATCGGCGGCCATGGTGGCTTCGCCCGGTGGAAGAAGTACCGCGACGTCGTCGAGAATCCCCGGGTCGCGTTCGTCGTCGACGACGTGCCCTCGGTCAATCCATGGACGGTGCGCGGGATCGAGGTGCGAGGTCGCGCCGAGGTCCTGGCAACGGGTGGCACGGCGCTGGGGCCTGGCTTCGACCCGGAGATGCTCCGAATCAGGCCGAGTCGGATCGTGAGCTGGGGCATCGACACGCACATGTTCGCCGCGAATGCCCGCTCCGTTTCAACCTGAGCGCGAGGGCCGGTCGCGCAGCAGGAGCCTCAGGCGGTGCGACGGCGGCCGCTCCGGCGCGGGCGCACCACGCGGCGCACGTCCTGCGCGGTCTCCCGCACGAGGTCCGTGGCCTCCTCGATCAGCGGTGCGGCGGCGATGAGCGTCGCGGCCACGCCGAGGGCGCTGCGGCGCCCCGGCGCCCGCCCCGCGCGCAGCACCTCGCGCTCGACCAGCAGCGCCTGGCGGAACAGGATCTCCCACTCCTCGTACGGCACCTCGAGGCGCTGGATCCGCTCGTGCACCACGCTCACCGCGGCGGCGGCGGCCTCGTGGTGGCCGGCGGCGATGTCGGACCAGATCGCGCGGATGCGGTCCTCGATCTCGTTGGCCTGCTTGTCCCAGGTCAGGCAGGCGCGGGTGACCGTGAGCCGCTCGGCCAGCACGGCGCGCACGCGGGCGGCCTGGACCGCGCGGCCGCTGATCACGAGGTCGGCGGGATGCAGCAGCACCTCGGTGCCCTCGCCGCGCAGGGTGGTGAGGTCGTCGGCGGCCATGCGCGCGACCTGGCGCCGCGCGAAGAGCGTCAGGATCCGCGTGGGCAGGCGCAGCATCCAGCTGGCGCGGTGGCGGCGCGTCGCCAGCCCACCGGCCAGCAGCGCGCGCTGCACGTCGTCCGCGACCGAGCGGTAGTCCTGCGGCTCGACGATGACCGGCACGTGCTGCGTCTCCCAGCGCCGGAACAGGTTGCGCACCTTCAGCACCGGCGCGAAGAGGGTCATCACGATCAGGGTCAGCGCCAGCCCGGCGGTGTAGGGATAGCCGCGCGCGATCGCGCGCGCCGTGGCGACGGCGCCGCGCGGGCGCTCGGCGCGATCCACCATGCGCAGCGAGATCATGCCGACGACCGCCGGCAGCCCGGCTGCCGCCACCAGCATCGCCAGGCGGATCCAGCCGCGGTCGATCCAGTCGGGCAGCGTGACGAAGGCCAGCAGGAACGTCGCCGCGCCCGGCACGGCGATGCCGAGCAGGGCGACGAGCCACAGGACCGAGCCGAAGGCGGCGATCGAGAGGTAGATCTGGCGGTCTTCCGGCACGCGGCCGAACAGCATGACGGTCGCCCAGCCGAACGCCATGTTCAGCAGCTTTCCCGCCGAGCGCGCGAGGAGGGCCAGCACGGCCTGCACGATGGCCATGCCGCCGTGCCGTGCAAGGACCGGACCGCCGAGCTAGCGGATGTCCCCCACGACGCGCACGCGGACGCGCAGGGAGTTGCCGGGCAAGTAGGCCAGCGGCAGGTCCTCGACCTCGACGGTCTGCAGGTGCGCGGGCTCGGCGCCGGCCTCCACCGCGCGCGCCTCGGCCAGCCGCCGCGCGCTCGCGATGGCCTCCTCGCGCGGCAGGTTCTGGAAGATCTGGTCCACCTCGCCGCTCACCTGCGCGATGGCGGCGCCGACGGCGTTGGCGACGGCCTGGTGGCGCACGTGCACGACCTCGGAGACGCCGGGCAGGCGATCGGGCACGAGGAAGCAGCCGCCGCCGACGGCGATCAGCGGCTCCTCGCGCGCGTCGGTCTTCATGCGGTCCACGCCCTCCTCGACCATCGCGTGCATGCGCGCCAGCGCGCGCTTGACGAGGTCGCCGGGCAGGTCGGCGACCCGGCGGCGCTCGCCGAGGTCCACCAGCCCGGCGGCGACGGCGACGTCGGTGGCCGTCAGCGTCGCGCCCCCGAACACGCGGCCCTCCTGGACGAGGCGATAACCGACGCTGCGCGGCCCCACGCCGCCGCCGTCGCCGGCGACGAGCGAGCCGCCGCCGAGGCCGAGCGAGAGCAGGTCGGGCATGCGGAACAGCGTGCGCACGCCGCCCACCTCGACGACGTTGTTGGCCTCGCGGGGAAAGCCGTGGCGCAGGCTGCCGATGTCGGTCGTGGTGCCGCCGACGTCGATGACGATGGCGTCGGCCAGCCCCGACAAGAACGCCGCGCCCCGCATGCTATTGGTCGGCCCCGAGGCGAAGCTGTAGACGGGAAACGCCTCGGCCACCGCGGCCAGCATGACGGTGCCGTCGTTCTGCGTGAGGTAGAGCGGCGCGCTGAGGCCGCTGGCGCGGATGGCCTCGGTGAAGGCGCGCGTGGTCGTGCGAGCCAGGTCCACCAGCGCGGCGTTGAGCAGCGTGGCGTTCTCGCGCTCGAGCAGGCCGATGCGGCCGAGCTGGTGCGAGAGCGTCACCGCGATGCCCGGACACTCCTCGCGCAGGAGGGCGGCGGCGCGCTCCTCGCACTCGGCATTGAGCGGCGAGAACACCGAGGCGACGCCGGCCGAGGACAGGCCGGCCGCCCGGACGCGGCGCGCCGCCTCGCGCATGCCGCGCTCGTCGAAGGGCACGATCGGGCGCCCGTCGTACTCGTGGCCGCCCGGCAGCATCACGACCTCGCCGCGCACGAGCGCG